>JBHHWX010000040.1:0-20478 GCA_046756745.1 bacterium
TCATCAATCCCACTGCGCATGATTTTGGAGCGGTGATCGTGGACTCCAGCGCCTCCCAAACTTTTGTTCTCACCAACGCCGGCGCTGCCGACTTGGTGGTGAGCGCTACGGACTTGACCGGAACCGACGCAGCGCATTTTAAGATTGAAAGCGGCGGGGCTCCGTTCACTTTAGCGGCTGGCGATAGCCAGAATCTCGTGGTCAGCTTCACGCCAACCTCAGAAGGCGCCAAAAGCGCTGCCTTACAGATTCTCAGCAACGATCCGGATGAGGCTGCAGTGCAGGTGTCTTTAACAGGAAATGGAATCGGGGCGCTTGAAATAATCGTAACCATTACCTCGCCACAAGATAGCGCTGTGGTTTGTACCGATAGTGTAAATGTGAAGGCTGTAATCAGCGTAAACGGCGGCAGCACACCTTTCTCTTTGACATGTGATATTAATCGGAAAAACGCCGGCGTTGATGACAAAGGGTTCATGGCTGCCGTACCTTTAGCGTCCGGAGAGAATTTAATAGTTGCTACGTGCTCGGTAGTTGATAGTCTTGGCCGTATAAGCGTCTTTCGCGATTCCATCGTTGTATTTTTAGACGATATTCCACCAACTTGTACCTTCACAAAAGCAGGCTCTTCCGTCATTGGGACATATCTCGACGATCACAGTGGCATTGCTGAAATCGTGCCGATAAAGCTCAGAAATGCACAGCTCACAGTTGATTCATTTGCACAGGGAGATAAAGTGGTTAATTTTCGCATTGATCCAATTGATCCTGATAAACCATTGGGGTTTCTCATCGATGTATTTGATGTGTGTGGAAATTTTTTCAGTTGTGATCCAATTTATGTGAACCTGCCGGCGGATCAAGCGAATCGCCAATTCGAGTTTTCCTTTCCACATTTTGATAGATATTTTCAAATAACAAATTTTGGGTTGACCGAGGTTCGAGTCGTTTTGAACGGACTCACATTTTGCTTATTTTCCGATCAACTTCGCGCCGAACAAGAGCCTAATGCCTATTTCATGCCACGGGAAGGCATCGTTACTCTGGATTTGTTTGAATATCTCCATGATGGCGAAAATGATATGTTGATAGTTTATGAAGGTCCCTCAGGTGCTTGGGCTAATCTTCTGCTTTTAGACATTGTCAATGAAGTAGATTTTGTGCTCAAATTACAAACCGTACCCGTTGAATATCGTTTGTCCCAGAATTATCCCAATCCTTTCAATCCTACGACCACAATTCAAATTGACATTCCGGACCGGAATTCCGATGCTGTGCAAGTACAACTCAGAGTCTATAATCTTCTAGGCGAATTGGTGCGTGTTTTGGTTGATGAACGAAAGGCGCCTGGACGGTATCTTGTAGAATGGGATGGCAAGGATAGAACCGGCAAATGGGTTCCTTCCGGAGTATACTTTTACCAGTTGTTGGCAGGCGACGTCCAGCAAACAAAGCGTATGACGGTTCTTCAGTAAGGAATATCTACCGGTAGGTCTTGCACGATTTATCCTTTTTTAATTATTGTTTAATCTTCTTTTAATATTGGATGATTATATTTCCTTTTCTAGCTCACTTGAATTTTGATCTCAAGAAATAGGAAGGAAATATGTAAGATGAGGATTCTTAAACGTTCACTTATGGTTCTTTGTGTGATAGGCTTCATCATTCAGTTTTATCCTATTAAGCAGACGAACCCGCCTGTAAGTTTTGATTTCAATGATCCCATTGAAATTAAGAATATTGTCCGAAACGCCTGCTACGATTGCCACTCAAACGAGACCCGGTGGCCATGGTACAGTTATATTGCGCCGGCTTCGTGGGTGATTGTGCATGATGTAAAAAAGGCACGTGAAAAGTTCAACTTCTCGAGCTGGGGTTTAATCGATATCGAGGAACAAAACGAGCTGCGCCAGGAGATGTGGGAGGAAGTTGAAGAGGGTAAAATGCCGCTTAGGAGATTCTTGATTCTCCATCCGGAAGCTCGGCTTTCAAAAGAGCAGCGAAGTATGCTAAGGGAATGGGCGCTATCAGTACCCAGCTACACAAGTAATTCGGGTCTGACCAAAACTCAGAAATAAGCTCTAAGTCCCGTCCGCGGGGCGGTTGTAATTGATTGTTTTTCAAAGCGCCAAACGAACACGGGGATCGGTCAATATGAGAGCATTCATTCTTCCGGTTCCTTCAAAATGTATCCCGCTCCTCGTATTGTATGAATGAGGAGTCTTTTCGAGCCGCAATCCAGCTTATTTCTGAGATAATTTATGTAAACATCTACCACGTTGGTGCCGCGGTCGTAGTTGATGTTCCACACATGTTCTATCAGGACTGTTCTGGTTACCAAGCGATTTTTATTTGTCAGGAAGTACTCTAAAATTGCAAATTCTTTGTTGGATAATTCGATCTTTTCTCCACCTCGAAATACGGTATGTTCCGAAACGTTCATAACAAGATCGTCAATTTCTAACTTCTCAATAGTGCGGCTGCCACGACGCAGCAGAGAACGAATACGGGCTAAGAGCTCCAAAAAGGAAAAGGGTTTGGTCAAATAGTCGTCGGCGCCGGCATCCAAACCGGTTACTTTGTCCATGGCCGAATCCTTGGCTGTTAAGAACAGGATAGGTATGCTGGAGGAAAACTTGCGGATTTCTTTGCAAAGCTCCAAACCGTCCATCTCAGGTAACATCCAGTCAACAATAACCAAATCATAAGGTTCGATTTCGGTTGCCTCTAAACCTGACGGACCGTCATAACATACATCAATGGCGTAGCCGTTTTCTGTAAGTCCCTTTGCCACAAAAGAGGCTACTTTTTTGTCATCTTCTATCAGTAATAAACGCATTTTTAATTTTACCCGTGCTTATAAGGTTAAAATTTAAGCAAAAAATACCACGATTACAAACAATTAAATGTTTTTAATATGAATTTAAGCTTATTTTAATGTTACATTCTTATATTATACCTGTAGAACCCTAACCTTCTTCATAGCTGGCGGGTTATGATGATACCTCTACCGACGCTTGTTAACAGTTCTATTGGAGACTGAGCCGGACCGATTCTGGATGAACTGATACCCGCATTTTTAGCGGCCCGCCGCTATGAAAATTTTCTTCTTGGCTTTTGACAACCGCCCGAATTAAATGGTATGATGTTCGAGATCGATACATACACGAGTAGAATCCACGAGAAAACAATGAAGCGCGCTTTAATCGCTACAAGGGATGCTTCTTTCAAAGATAAAATGTCCGAACATCTGAATGGCAGAGGCTACCAAACTATGTTTGTGGATAATTGTAAAGATGCATTCATCAAATTGATTGATAATTCTTATGATTTCGTTGTTTTTGATCCGAATCTGAAGGCGATGAATGGTTTAGATACATTGGAAATCATTGAAAAAATCCTTCCTGAAATTCCGATTGTGATATGTTCCGACAAGATGAGCTATGAAATGGGGTTAGCAATAGCCAAAATCGGAGTCTACTTTAGCATGAGCAAATCTCTTGATGAACGGATAACAAAAGAACTCTTTGAGAGTCTCGAAAAAAGATTCGAATGAAAAATAAATGATAGGAGAGAGGAAGATAGCGGCGGGTCATGATACTGCATCGAATAGGAGCTGAGTTGATAGTTCGATTGGATATTTTGAGCCGGGCTGATTCGAATAAGTGGCTACCCACATCTTTTATCGACCTGCCGCTATCATGATTCTCTTCGTGTTTCATTTCATAAATTCTTTATCAGGATAAAATTTATGCCTCCAACTCAGACAGTAGAACATGATACGCTACCCGGGATGCGTGACAATAGTGGCATATCAAGAGATGAGCTATCGGAAGACAGCCCGACTGTGAAAGGGAAAGTTCTCTTTATGGATGATGAAAAATTGATGAGAGCAGTGGCTGTCAGAATGCTTAAGGCGCTCGAATTTCAAACAGTTTGCGCCATGAATGGTGAGGAAGCGATTGAGTTGTTCAAACGAGCCAATGAATCCCATGAACCTTTTGATGTTGTTGTCATGGATTTAAACATCTCAGGTGGTATGGGAGGTCAAGAAACCATTATAAAACTGCGTCAAATAGACCCCACAGTTAAGGCGATCATCTCAAGCGGTGAAGCTTTTCACCCGGTCTTAGCCGACTATCGGAAATATGGATTTAGCGATGTTCTGCCAAAACCGTATAACATTGTGGAATTGAATAAGGTCATAGTAGAAAATACGGAGAAAGAAGATGTTTTTCAAATTTCTCACTAACCAAAAAGCCAAACACCTCGAACTGGAGAATAAAAAGTTAAGAGGTGCATTGGAAGTCATTGTTATCGAGCTGGAACGAAATAATAGCAAAGCCGCAAAAACTCTTGCGTGTAACGCATTAAGATTAAAGAATGAAGTGACCAGCCCCACAAAAGTAAATAGCATTGAATTCTTCTTGGTCGCAGAATAGAGTCATATCAATGCCTCTGTCGATACTTCGTCTTGAATCGTGGTGCGTTTCAATCTTAGCTCGAAAATACTTCCTTTACCGGGAGCGCTTAAGACTCGTATTTTACCCTTATGGGCTTTGATAATACTCTCACAAATCGCCAACCCGAGACCAGAGCCATTTGTATAGCTCGAAGAATTTTTTCCACGATAAAACCTCTCAAAGATTTTGTCCTTTTCATTTTCGGAGATGCCGATACCCGTGTCCTCTACTTTTATCACGATGGTTTCATGCTCGCTCTCTAAGCTCAAGTTAACTTTTTTTCCTGCCGGAGTGTATTTTATTGCATTTTCTAACAGAATCAGAATCGCCTCCGAAAGGCGGTTGGGGTCTCCGCTGAAAAAGCAATTGTTTTCAATGTTAGAATTCAGCACGACCTCTTTATCTTTTGCGAGGATTTGAGCATGCCGTATTTGATCTTCGCAAATCGCTGAGAGATTGACCGCGTCTTCTATAACGAGTAAGTTTCCCGTATCAGCTTTAGCCAAGGTCAACAAGTTTTCTACAATTTTTCCGAGATGCTGAGTTTCCTCCAGAACAATATTGAGCGTCTCTTGGTATTCCAACGGTTCTCTGTCTTTTTGCAAGGTAACTTCCACTTCGCCGTGGATAATGGTGAGAGGCGTGCGTAAATGGTGCGAAGCATCGGAAACAAACATGGTTTTCAGTCGATTGAGTTCTCGAAGCTTTTTATTGAGAACAAGATACCTCTCTTGCGATTCAACCAAGTGCTGATGGCGGGATCTTAACTCCTGCATCATTTTGTTGAAGGCTCCAGCTAAGCGGCCGACTTCATCGTCTGAGACGATAGGAACATCGCTGGAGTAACTGCCTTTATCGATGGTTTCCTGCATCTGCCGGTGAAGTGTGGAAATCGAGCTGGTAATACGCGTTGAGACGCGATTGATAAAAGCCAAACCAAAAACGAATGCAACGAAAGCAAAGAGGATCGTGAGTATCCGAACGTTTCTTGTCATCTGATTAAGGTTTTCCAAACTGTACCCAAACACCAGCCATACGGGCGATTTTGCATCATTCGCTAAAATTTTTTGAGTAATAATCATTTCCCTGCCAGTTGTGTCGAGGGCAGCCCCGTCCTCAAAAGGCGGTTTGGGAGGGAGGTTGTTTAAAGGACTGTAGGCAGCAAGCGTTTCACCATTCTCCTCCAACAGGAAGATGTACGAGATGTGTGCATCCTTCCAGGCGTTTTGCAAGGTTTTTTGCAAAAGTTCGAAGCTATGTTGATTCAAAGCGTAAGCAACGGCTACGGTAAATAATTCTGCCGTTCGGGTGGCTTCGCGAGTGTAAGCTTGCATGAGATTTTTTTTGTGCTGCCGCGGGAAGTACACGTACACAGAGACCAGCATCACAGCCAGGGCGCCGACCATTGGTGCGGTGAGCTTGATCCGAATCGGCAGGCTTTTAATATAATGTTTCATCGGTGCAGTGTTGGGTTTAGCGATTTTTTTGTTTTATGTTTTTACGGAGGACATAATGTGTGTGTTGGTAGTTTAGACCTTCGATGACCACTGCGCGCAAGGAGTTATTTTTGACCTTTTCGAACGCCTCGGCGCTGAGAAATCCGATGCTGTTTTCTTGTTCGATGAAATATTTTAGAAACTTATCGATTCGGGTAAAATTTTTTGGCGGCAAGACGCGCTCTCCCGAAAAGATTAAACGCAACCAATGTTTGCCGACAGCATAGGCGTCGAGATTGTACAGCTTTTTGTAAAAAGCGTCGCTGGACTGCGCAAATTCAACGATTTGGCAAGGGTTCTCCCCAATTGCGTCGACCTTTTGCCCGTCGAAAATCTTTTGCAGATCTTTAAACGAAAGGCTATCGATTTTGCTCTTTGAAGGGACCACAACCACGATCTGAGAGTCGACCTTTGCCGGAATAAATACAGTGATGAATAACAAGACAACATAGAAAATGCACCTGTTGTATCTGAATGATGGCATGTTATCGGCATTGCCAATTTTTTTTTGTGCCCTCTTCAAATTCCGGCTCCCCAAATTTTCACGTGCGAACGAATAGTAATAACTTTACGTTGGTTTAGCGTCGCCGTCGCGATGAGCAGTCTATCAGATAGGATCTAAAAAACGACCGCCAAGGAAGCGATAGCGAATGTGAAATCCTTCAGAACGGGATTCTCGAATTTCCAGAAATGCAGCTCGGCCTTAGCGACAACGTTCGGAAAAATTTGGACGCTGGTTCCGACAGTGAGGTCTTTTTCCAGGTCGTTTGACTGGCGGGTGTTGGGGTTGAAAATATCGTAACGTACCAACACGGTCTGCCTTCCAAAGAGGTGATAGGCTAACTCGCCATAAAAAGCATTCGCGACCTGTTTCTGGCGTGACGGTTTGTCGGTATCCAATCTTGAATGCGCGAATTCTCCTGTGATATGCCACTTTTTGAATTCAAACTGCAGATCCAGGGCATCGGACGTCTGTCGTGTATTATTCGCACGGCCATTTTTATCCGAATACAAGGAATAGCCTATTTTCAATCCTATAGCAGGCAGATCTGATTGCAGGCGCACTCCGATGCCTTTGTCGCGATTATCATCTTGCTCGAATGGATTACTGCCACGGCCGTTCGACAACAAAAAGTGATAGAGTAAACGGGCGCCACTGATCTCAAATTCACCTAAGGCCTGTATACCGATAGCGAATTTTGCGTAGAGTCTCTGTTGTTGACCTAAAGGATTTTCATGTTTGCCGTAAATTGACTGCGGCAGAATCGAGGTGTCGTATGCCGGGGCGGCATCATGGATTTCATTATAGATTCCGTACGGTGTCAGAAATTTCCCTAAACGTAATTTCAATTTGTTGGAAAATGCGTATTCAAACCAAGCCCGTTCCACACGGACAATACCGACTCTGGTCCCTCCCTCTTCATCTAAATCGGAATCCGTACCGTGCTCCCACTCAATCTCCCAGAAAACACGCGCTTTATCGTTGAGCAAAAAACTGCCGAGCATGTTAAGATGGTGAAGGTCGAATGTTCCTCGTTTGCCCACCGAGTCTTTGTTGCTGATCTCGGCTTCCAACGTCAGAAAGCCGTGAGGTCCGATAAATTCCTGGCTCGAACCGTTTCCTGTCAACAACAGCAAAAAAGAAAAGACACAGAAAAAAGTAAGGTTCTTGTAATAAATCATGTCTCCATCGTTTTCATGATGTATCCCAGCCCGCGAACGGTGTGAATGAGCGGGCGCCGGGATCCGCAATCCAGTTTTGTGCGTAAACGGTTGACGTAAACTTCGATGATATTGGTGTTGGTATCGTGAAACACACTCCACACGTTTTCAAAAATATCGGTCTTGGTGACGACTTTGTCAGCGCTGCGAAGTAAATATTCAAGCAGGGAAAATTCTCGAGCGGAAAGAAAAATGTCTTCATCACCTCGTTTGACCGCTCGAACCACTGGGTAAACCACTAAATCATCCAACTTTAATTTCGTTTCGGAGGGAATTGAGGATGCCCGGCGATGAAGAGCGCGCATACGTGCGAGGAGTTCGCCAAAAGTAAAAGGTTTGACGATGTAGTCGTCGGCGCCGCTGTCCAGGGCAGATATCACGTCTTTAGTGTCATCTTTGCATGTCACCATGATTACAGGAACATGTAATCCTTGTTTTCTCCACTGGTGACACAAATCTACACCGCTGGTGTCCGGGAGTATCCAATCGAGTAATATGAGATCGTACTCGTTAACAGAGGTAAGATGTCTTCCTCTTTCAGCATTATCAGCTACATCGACGGTACAACCGGCTTCTTTTAGCCCCTTGCGAATGAAATTCGCTACTCGCTTTTCGTCCTCTACGACTAAGATTTTCATATTTGCCTCTGGCTGTTGAAAGTCTTCTCGCGTTTCCCTTTTCGTAAGCGATACTGTGATTGGTTATCTATTTTACTTCCTATGCTGTTCCTTCGCAGAAATTTGTCACTCTATCCCAAACCGTATCAATATAATCTACTAAAGTTACAATTTCAAGTCTGATCGACATCTTCTGGTTAAATCTTGAAAATGGTGCATTTGTCACGGGTGTGGGGGGAATGTTTTATTAATAATAATTAATCTTCCTGTATGAATATTAATATCGCAAACAGTCAGATTGAACTCTACATCTTTATTACATCATCGAGAGAATTGTTAATAAAAAGACTTTGCAGGAAGTAATTATTACATCAGCGAGAGAAAGACTAAATAGTGATTGACCGAAAACTCAGAAATAAGCTCTAAGCCCCGTCCTCGGGGCGTCGTAATCAATTGTTTTTACAAAGCGTCAAACGCACCCGGGGACGGGTGCTTGAGCATTTTAGAGAGTTTTCGTTCAGACACTAAATTAGGAAGAGCCGCCAGTGAACGGGTTGCCTGAAATCGATCAAAAAGAAAAAAAGCCACTAGCCCAAAAGGATGTATCGCAAGTGGGTACACACACCGGGACCCTACAGAAGAAACCGTCCGGCTTGGCCAAGCTGATCAAATCTCCTGACGTAAAAACATTGGGTGATCTCATACCCTCTTCCATCGCGTGCCGCTACAAAGTGGTTGCGCTCGGTCGCATAGCAGACCGGCTGTTAGTTGCAATCGCCGACCCTGATGATGTGGCTCTTCTGGATGAAATTCGCTGGGTGTTGGGAACGGAAATCGAACCTCGACGGGCGAATCCTGAGAAGATAGAGGAAGCGCTGCGACTTATCTACGGTCTTGGGGCGGAAACCGTTGGACGGATGCTCGGCAGCGGTGACGACAGCGTTTATGTCGACTTAAACAAAAGTGTCACCTCGGATCTGGATGCAGAAGGGGAGGAGGCGAGCATTGTTCGCTTCGTCAACGAGCTGCTCATCGAGTCGTTTGGTGAAAGGGCGACGGATATCCATATTGAGCCATCGGAAACGACCTTGCGGGTCCGTTACCGTATCGATGGCGTACTTTACCAAGTACCTGTGCCGGAGTCGCTGCAGCATTTGCACCAGGTGATTGTCTCCCGGATTAAAATCATGGCCAACCTGAATATTGCGGAGCAGCGGCTTCCGCAGGACGGACGTATCAAAGTCCGAACCGGCCAAAGAGAACTCGATTTGAGAATTTCAATTCTGCCTACTCCTTTCGGTGAATCCGTTAATCTTCGAATCTTGAACAGCGATCAGGTCACCCTTAGCCTGGATAGTCTTGGTTTGTTGCCTCGTGACTTGGATCTCGTTGAAAGCCTCATTAAAAAACCGCACGGGATCATACTTGTCACCGGGCCTACGGGCAGCGGCAAGACCACATCGCTCTACTCGTGCCTGAATCGGTTGAACGACACAGACCGAAAGATCATCACAGTAGAGGATCCTATCGAGTATCAACTTCCGGGTATCACTCAGATTCAGGTAAATCCGAAAATAGGTTTGTCCTTTTCCCAGGGACTGCGCTCTATGCTGCGCCATGATCCGGATGTCATGCTGGTAGGTGAAATTCGCGATCATGAAACGGCTGAAGTGACGATTCAGGTCGCGATGACCGGTCACCTAGTATTCAGTACCCTGCATACGAACGACGCCGCCAGCGCCATTGCCCGGTTGAGCAACATGGGAATCGAACCTTATTTAATCGCGGCTTCTGTGGAGTGCATCGTGGCGCAAAGGCTTGTACGCGTTATCTGTCCACATTGTAAAATCGTTGAAAGCAGTCTTAACGGCAAACAAGAGCTGGTGCGAAAGCTTCTCGGTAAAGAGGGTGTTTTATATCGTGGCCGCGGTTGCGAAACGTGTAAGCAAAGCGGATACTATGGACGCACCGCCATCTATGAATTCATCATGGTCGACGACGAGATACGAGAACACATTGTCAAGAAGACTCTGACCAGTCAATTACGTAATCTGGCCATTCAAAAAGGGATGGTCAGCCTTCGTCAGGACGGAATTGAGAAGATTAATCTTGGGATAACGACGCTGGATGAAGTCCTGCGGGTGACCCAGGAAGTCGAGTATTAACGATGCCTATTTTTGAATATCAAGCCAAAGCCGCCCCCGGGGAGACCGTTCGTGGTCAATTGCAGGCTGAGAGCGCCGACGCTCTGACATTGCATCTGACCGAACTTGGACTTTATCCGCTGGAGATTTCTCCTTTGCAGGAAGATCAGGTTCTGCGGCATGGCCGCCGCACGATTTTGAGTCGCCGGCCAGCACGCGCTGCTGTGATAGTATTCACCCGTCAAATGGCTAACATGCTGGAGGCGGGCATGACCGTTCACGGCGCGTTGCACGTCCTGCAAAATCAAACCCAAGAAAGCCCCTTGCAAGGCGTATTCCGCGATTTGGCGCACCGTCTGCGGGACGGGTATAAATTCTCCGATGCCTGTGCGGCCTGGCCAAAGGTGTTTTCGAAATTCTATGTGAATATGATTCGGTCCGGTGAAACCGGCGGCATGTTGGAATTGGTGCTTGGCCACCTCGCCGACTATCTGGAAAAAGAAGATGACGTGCGAAAACAAGTCAACGCGGCTTTAGCTTACCCTGTTCTCATGTTCTCTATGGGGGCTCTCACGGTCACCGTTTTACTCGCCTTTGTGATCCCGCGTATCGTGAGCATGTTTGATGACATGGGACAAGCTTTACCACTTCCGACTCAAATATTAGTATCCGTTTCACATTTTACCTCGCAATATTGGACGGCCATCGCGTTTGTGGCGGGGGGCTTAATAGTTGTTTTCAAAATGATCCAGGCTCGACCTGATTTCAAACAAAAGCTGGACCAACTGAAGCTGCGCTTGCCGTTATTGGGCTCATTGAATGTGCAAGCGGAAATCACACAATTCGCCCGCACTTTGAGCGCTTTGCTCACTCACGGAGTTCCGGTCCATCGCGCGTTTGAAGTGGTCGTTGCCGCGTGCAAGAATTCGATTCTACAGGAAGCGTTTCAACAAGTTGCTGAATCAGTCCAACGCGGCGGGCGCATCGGCGAGAGCCTGTTAGAAGTAAAAAAATTCCCTCCGCTTCTCGGTCAGATGATTTCGGTTGCTGAGGAGACCAATCAGCTTGAAAACGCCTTAGAAAAAATTGCTCAATCCGGAACGCGAGAGGTGGAACGGCGTGTCGCTATGTTGACCAGGTTGATGGAACCGGCTTTGATTCTTCTTTTGGGCCTTGTCATCGGCTTCATTGTTTTCGCCATGATGATGCCCATTCTTCAAATGGACTTTATGGTGCAATAATTCATGAAACAACATCTTACTGATTTCATCGTCTTTTTTCTCGGCTTAACTTTTGGAAGCTTTTTGGGGCTTTGTGCACACCGAATCCCGCGAGGCGTCTCGGTTATTTTCGGGCAATCAAAATGCGATCAGTGCGGAGCGCCCTTATCTTGGATACACAAGCTGCCGCTCTTAGGTTACGTGCTGTTACGGGGGCGCAGCCGGTGTTGCAGTCGCCACATCTCACCTCGATATCCAATTTTGGAAGTCACTCTGGGGATTCTGTTTGTCCTGTTCTTTCACCGGACGCCGGCAGGTTTGATGCTTGTGTCTACAATATTTTTTGTGGGTTTGCTGTTTTTAGGCACCCTATTCGATCTCGATCACAAGATTATCCCGGATAAAATCACCCTCAGCGGTATCCTGGTCGGCCTTCTCTTTGGTGGATTTTTCCCACAGCTCCGCCTGCAGGAGGCAGTGCTCGGCATTTTGCTGTGCGGGGGTTTTCTGTATTTTGGCGGAAGACTCGGCGAAATCCTCTTTAACCAGTCCGACGCCATGGGTGGCGGCGATATCAAATTTGCAGCCATGATCGGGGCTTTCCTCGGTTGGCAATTGGGACTCACGGCTATCTTCCTCGCCGCCTTTGCAGGGTCTGCGTTTGGGTTACTTCGAATTGTCGCGAGCGGTTATTCTTCGACATCTCGTGAAATCCCTTTCGGCCCCTTTCTGGCCTTCGGAGCTCTTCTCAACCTGCTTTGGGGGGATAAAATGCTGACCTGGTACTCTTTCATGATCGGAGGATTTTGACAATGAGAATTTTATATAATGAACGTGGTTTGACCCTCATCGAGGTCATGCTGGTGGTCATTATCTTGGGCGTCCTCGTGGCGCTGGTGGTGCCGCAATTTGCCGGCCGCACGGAGCAGGCTCGCCGTGCAGCCGCACAAGCGGATATCAACGCCAATATTGCCATGGCTATGGAGATGTACTTTTTGGACAACGGCGTTTACCCAACAACAGAACAAGGAATGGCGGCTCTGCTCAGGATTCCTGACGCCCCACCCATCCCGCTATCTTGGATGGGACCCTATCTCAAGAAAACGACCACACTAAAAGATCCCTGGAGTCAACCCTACTCTTACAGCAGCCCGGGTGAGCATAACCCGGAAAGCTATGACCTTTATTCTACCGGACCTGATCGACAGAAAGGAGGCGGTGATGATATTACGAACTGGGAATCAGATGAAAAGGATAATTTCTAACGAACGCGGCCTGACATTACTCGAAATATGCCTGACGTTGCTTGTCCTCGGCTTGTTAGTGGCTGCTGCGAACCCCAGGCTGTCACGATCCTATCGTTCATTGAAGTTAAAACTTGCAGCCGAAAGCACTGCCGAGGATCTGTTTATGGTTTATCGTCGAGCGATTCTTTCCGGCAGCACGTGGCGAGTCACTGTTTGGGAAGATGGCCGGGGATATACCATAGAGCAGCAGGGAGCCGCTGAATCAGCAGACCCATCGGCCTGGCAGTCGCAGCCTGAATGGCATGTTCAAAGAAAGCAGCGTCTGGCAAGCGGCGTCAAGCTGTCGCCAAGGACAGCTCAATTGGAATGGAGTCCTAATGGTGAGCATCCACAACATGTATTACATATCAGCAGTGAAAAAAGTGAAGACGAAGACAGTTATGAAATTCAGATTAGCAAAACGAAAATCACCATACAACGTGCTGAAAGCCTCAAACAGTGAGAACGGCTATGTCCTTTTTGAGGCGCTGTTAGCTGTTGCGATCCTTTCTATCGGTATGACGGCCTTGATGCAGGCATTTCAAAAGTCGGTCTATGCGGTGCAATATCGTCAGCACTACTCCGCGCCGGCGCGAAATTTCGCTGATGCACTTTTGGCAAAATTTGAAATCGCTGCGGCGGTAAATCAGATTGAAGCCGCCTCCATGTCCGGCGAAAGAGGAGTCTTCCGGTACGAATTCGATACCTCTGATTGGCCGGCTGCACCCTACTTGCAGAGGGTCTCCGTAACCGTCCGATGGATGGATCGCGGCAAACCCGGCTCAATCACGCTGACGACACTTTTTCTCAAACCGGCTTTAAAAGATGAAATATCGCAGTCACGATAACCACCTCGACCACAAAAAAGCTCGCAGTGAAGATGGATTTACCCTGGTCGAAGTGCTGGCGGCCTTGACGATTTTTGCCATCGTTGGCCTGGCAACCTTCACCCTGATGCAAAGAGCGTTGACCAGTAAAACTGTCAGCAAACGGAAAGCCGAAAAACTGCGGGAGACGCAGCAGGCTCTCTCTCTGCTCAAGGACGATTTGTCCAGTACACAAACCTTTGCTTTGCTGCCTTTTCAAGGATATGCAGATTCCCTGCGGTTTACTGCGTTCACGACAACCGACGATGGCGCGGTCTTGGCGTGCTCTGTCGCCTATTCCGTCAAGGGCGATCCGGATAGCAAATATAAACGACTCGTACGCTCAGTTTTAGATTTCGAAGGTCATCGGGATAGAGCGACGGTGATGCAGGAAGTGGAATCGATGCAGATTCACTATCTGGCAGATCAAAACGATCCCGAAGCGTGGCAAAACCACTGGCTTGATGCCGGGTATCTCCCTCTGGCTGTTCGGATACGCATCTTTCAGCCGGCGATCCAAAATCCTTTAGAAGTGATTTGTCCAATCCGGACTCATGCAGAAATTAAGACACAAAATGTGGAACACGATGCTTCTTCGCAATAACAAAGGCAGCCTGTCCGTTACCGCTCTGTGGATGCTTGCTCTGCTCACTCTGCTGGCCACGGGCGTGATGAGGACGGCCCTGATGGGACTTCGGTTGGATGGTTATGCCTTGCGTGCAACCGAAGCCAGTTGGTTGGCTCGCGCCGGTATTTGGCACGCTATCGCTCTGCTCAAGCACGACGCTGTGTCTGACTCTCTGAATTACGATGCTCTTATCGATCCCTGGGCGAACAGCCCTGAGCTGCTTCGACATGTAAATTGTGGGAATGGGTTTTTCGAAGTTTCTTATGCCCTGCAGGCACAGAATGGGAATCGCAATGACGGCTATGGGATGCGCGATGAAAACCGGAAAATCAACATTAATCTGGCGTCTGCCGATGTGTTGCTGCGACTGCCCGGCATGAATCCGGAAAAAGTTGCGGCGCTTTTGGATTGGCGGGATAAGGATGACCTGACCCGGGACAACGGCGCTGAAAATGCGTATTATCGGCGTCTGCTAAATCCGTATTCGTGCAAGAATGCGGCTTTGGATATGATGCAAGAGATTTTGTTTGTAAAAGGCTTTTCCGCAGAAGACGTGCAGGTTTTGTCGCCGCTAACTACCCTGTACGGTGACGGCGCGGTGAACATCAACACCACCTCTGCTGAGGTGTTGGCTATCTTAGGTCTAAGTAAAGCTTCTGCACGTCAAATCATCAAAGTGAGATTGGGAACGGATAAGCTGCCATTCACCAAAGATGATAACATTTTTAAAAACCCGGGTGACATTGTCGATACCTTGATGCCACTGGTGAAACTCAAGCCGACTGAGCAGGCTCTGTTACGCCGGTTGGTCGACGAGCGGCTGCTTGGGGTTCACTCCACGGATTTTACCATCCAGTCGGTGGGTGTGACCCAGGGAGGGAAAGTAAGAAAAAAAATATCGGCAGTTGTGCACCGAACCCATGCCCGGGAAATCAAAATTGTTGCTTGGAATGAACATGCCGGACCGTGAAATGATTGCGCTACGTAGGGCAAACGTCCCGTTTGCCAATCATCAAGCTTATTTTTGGAGGTTATGGCAAACTTTTTAATTTGGGAGAAACGCGATGAGAGTAAAGCATCGCAATCGAGACGATTGCGTTACGTAGAGAAAACGTATGGAAACCGTAACTGAAAATCTCAAGCCAATAGACAAACGAAAATTTGCGGGATTTAAACTTTCCGAAAAAACGTTGGAGTGGTCCCGCGAGCTTTTCCCGTCTAAACGGTTTTTGGCTATAGAATTTGACCGTAATCTCGTGAAATTTATTGTCGTACACGGTCCCAATATCAGGGAAGGGGTGCGTTTTTTGAAGGTGAAGTTCCTTTCATCTGATGGGGATGAAGAGCTTGGAAAAGTGCTTCGGGAAAATTTAAACGAAATGGGAATTAACAGAGGCCACCATGTCACCATTTCTGTCCCACGTCACAGTGTGCATGCAAAAATATTGCGCTTACCGAGCCATGATGTTAAGGAATTGCGCAAAATGGTCCTTTTTCAGATGCAAAAGGAGCTTCCTCTCCCGCCTGAAGATGTCCTTTGCGATTTCCGGGTCATCACTCGCGAGCCCGATGGTTTCGCCCAGGTTATGGCGGTGACAGCACGCAAGCACGAAATCGAACGCTACGAGAAATTGTGTAAAAGCGTCGGGTTGGTGGTCGATGCTATCCGTTTGAACATAGAGGCTATTTACCATTCTTTTCAGCAGTTTTTGAAAGATCTGGGAGAAATGGAATCCCAATGTGTGGCTTTGGTAGATGTGGATTTTTCTGCCACCAACATCATCATCATCGACCGAGGTCGCTTCTTGTTTTGCCGTAGCGTCGGCAGAGGCGTTGGAGAGCTGATGGACGGTATGGTCGGTCCCGAGCGCGCTCTGGTTTACGATAATTGGACCGATGAGCTATCGCGAGGCGTGGAGGATACTCTTGCTATCTTCAAGCGTAGTGGCGTCGAACGGGATGTTGAGGCCATCGCATTAACCGGCTGGCTGCCGAGAAGGAAAGAGATAACGCTAAAGCTGAGTCAAGACTTAAACGTGCCGGCGAGCTGGTTCGACCTCATGATACCGATGGGACATTTTGCTGACGCCGGTAGCGGGGATGCGACCATGCATCACTGGTTTTCCATCTCCACATTGTTGGGCATGGCAGGGGCGCGCCAGCAGAATCTCATGGACCTGCGGCTGCCTGAACAACGGCGGAAACAACGAGGTTTCGAATTACTCCGCCAGGGGTTCCGTACCGGATTGCTCTTTTTGTATGTACTGGTGTTGGTTGTGGGAACGGCGAAGATTGCGCTCAATAGACGTCATGTGGTTTTGGAGAATCTTAGAAGCCAGATCGAATCCCTTCAGCCAAACGTCAAAGCGGTCAACGACTGGCAAAAGGTACAGAAGACACTGCAACATCAGCTTGGATCGACAGAACCGACTTCAGCTCTGGTCGTGCAGTTGCTGACAGAGCTTCCCGCCGGAATCGAGTTGAGCTCATTGACATTTATGCGTGGACAAAGATTGGTGGTTCGAGGCACAGCGAGAAGTCTTGCTGAAGTTTTTAACTTACCGCAAGCCTTGGCTCGCCAGCCAGATTTTCATGAGGCTGTTATTACCTCTGCGAACCGGCGTCAAGGGTCGGGAAAAAACGCAGAGATCGAATTTGAAATGAAAATAAATTTGCAGCGAGAGAAATCCGATGCCCAGAAATCTAACCCGTAGAGAAAAAATCTTAACAGGAGCGGCTTTTGTCTCCGCCTCGGTCTTTCTCCTGACGAAATTCGTTTTTTTTCCAATAGTCAACGACTGGCGGCAGACGGAGCTGGACATCGCTGCGACGCAGGTACGCTACTTAAGCACGTTGAAAATCGCACGCACTTCGCACTCTCTTTTACAAAAGAAACAGGCGAATACAGATAAACTTGCGAATAGTGCACGGGTTGCAGAGTTTCTCAAAGAGATCCAATCTGCTGCGGGTCAACGTGTGGCGATTCACCGGTTCTTGCCGCTGCAAGCACGGGAACCGAATTCTTCGAACAGATACCAAATGAAAAAGAACCTGACTACGCTGCAAGTTCAAATCGAATGTTTGGGCAATTTGCCCGACTTACTGGCTTTTTTCGAACGATTGGAGACCGGCGATCGGCTGACGCGCATACGGCATTTTTACCTGACGCCTGGGGGCGGCGAACGCGAACGCCTGCAATGCCAGCTTATTTTAGTCAGAATGGTGACAACTTAGATGAGAAACCACAGATTGCACTCGCTCCTCAAGCGCTTGGGAAAAAATAGCAACGGACAGTTTAATGGGGCCGCAACTCCATCCGAGAGTCCTGTAAAACAGTCTTGGCGTCAGCGTCTTTGGAAGCGAGGGAGGCGAATTTTCAATACAAGACAATCATTGCGGAAATTGTGGTCTGAAAGCCCGCTTAGGCTCATCAACCGTTTTCTTCTTTTTCTCGCTGTTGCGGCGACTGTTGCAATGCCTCTCTTTCTCTGGTACGATGCGGAAGTCTTAGCCGGAAGTGTAACCGTACACGAACCCGGGGACGCTTCTTCAGAGCTGGTAATGCAGCCGGCCAAATCAGGCAATCCATCTGTCCGTACCATTGCAGCGCGTCGTCGTTACTTTCGCTCAAAAGGTGAACGGCTGCAGCAGGCCGCGAATCCGTTGAACGCTGCTGAAGTGCCTGGATTAGCGCAACGTTATACTTTGCTGGGTGTTTTGATGGGGGAAGTCCCGCAAGCTATCGTGCAAGACAACAGCACCAATGCCACCCAATTCCTGACAAAAGGGGAGACCATTGGCGGGTATGAGGTACAGGAAATTTTTTCCGACCGTGTGTTGCTGCAGCGCGATGGCGATCTGGTCAATTTGAGGTTGTAAATGCAATTTTCCTTTATCAAACCAAGGACATTCGAATGAGGTTAAGATTGAGCAACAGATGCTTTTGTATCATTTTCTTTGTATTTCTCTGCTTCATGCCGCTTTCCAATGCATCTGTGTATGCACAAACAAGTCAAAAAAAAGCGAAAAAGGTGAGTCTGCAGTTCAGGAATGTCAATATTCATGACGTCCTCAAAACGCTGTCGATCGCTGGAAATCTCAATATCGTCGCGAGCAAAAGTGTGAAGGGTACTGTGACCATATTCGTCGACAGTTTGGACGTCATGGATGCGTTGGGGCTGGTGGTTGAAACGCAGGGATTGGCATTTTTTCGAGATAACGGCATCGTCCGGGTGGTGACGGCGAGCGAATACAAGATACGATTCGGGAAGGCATTTCAAGATCGCATGCAAACACGTGTGGTAAAGCTTCGTTACTCCAGCACCGATCAGGTTGTCAAATCTATTTTCCAGATGAAGTCAAAGGAAGGAAACGTTATCGCTGATTCGCGAAGCAACAGCCTGATTCTGGTCGATCTGCGGGCCGTTCTGCACGATATGGAAGCGGTGATAAAAAAAATAGATATCCCTTTGCAGACAGAGACATTTTTCTTGTCTCACGTACCGGTTCAAAACATAGAGGCCATTGTCAAAAACATGGTTTCAGCCGGCGCTACGCTGCGAAGCGATCCCGGTACCAACCAGATCTTCGTGGTCGATACCCCAGAACGAATTGATCGAGTCAAGAAATTTATTGAGGAGACAGACGTACCGAGTGCGGCGGTTACGGAGATTTTTTCATTGCAATACGCAGATGCCGACGCCATTGTCTCGAGGCTGCAAGATGAGTTGACTCCAGGCGTTGGTTCGGCCGTGGCGGATAAATCAACCGGCAAAGTTTTTGTTCAGGATTTGCCCGACAACCTGCCCTATCTGCGTCAACTCGTCGAGACGCTCGATCAAAGAACGCAGCAAGTCCTGATCGAGGCCAAAATTATCCAGATTAACTTGACCGACGAATTCAAGATGGGGGTCGATTGGAGTGCGGTCAGCAATCGTTTAGGAGGCGTGATCGATCTCAGCTCTTCGTTTCGAATTCTTGGAGACAACGACAAGGGTGTGCGCGTACGCGGCACCGGCATCAAATCTGGTGAGAGCACGATCTCGGGACTCATCGAAGCGCTGCAGAGTGTGGGGGAAACGAATTTGCTGTCCAACCCGCGCATCACGTGTCTCGATGGCCAGGAAGCGTATATTACGGTCGGCAGCACGGTTCCGTACAAAACCATCGACACTCGCGAGGACCAGGGGGGAACTTTGCGAACGTTCGAAAAAGTGGTTATGGTCGAGGTGGGAGTCAAATTGAGAGTGACCCCCCATATCAACGACGACGGCTTCATCACCATGAAGATTAAACCCGAAGTCAGCGAAGTCACCAGCTTTATCGATAACATTCCGGTCATCGAAAAATCGGAGTCCGAAACCACGGTTATCGTCAAAGATGGCGTAACCATCATTATTGGGGGGCTTATCAAAGATCAGGATATCCAGAACGTAAAACGGGTTCCGCTGCTTGGCAGCATCCCATTGCTCGGTCTGGCTTTTCGCAGCAAGAGCACAAAGAAGGTCAAGTCGGAGCTGGTGATTTTACTGCAGCCGCAAATTATCACCGGCGATATCAGCATGAATCCCTAAGAAAGAGTGAGAAACAACCTTAATAAAAATTAATTTAACTGACTAAACATTAATCACGCAATTGTATTTTATGTCGAATACATTAACGATAGATATATGAATAATATATTAACGGCTCGGGGAATCAAACGAACTTTGTACAGGGGAACCCTTCCTATACAATCTTCTCGATTCTTTTTTATTCACCGGAATCACTAAAAAAAGGGGAGTTACCATGAATAAGACCTATTCCAGAGATGGTCCTTAAATATTAAGAGCGCCATCTGCTTAAGAATGTTTGGATTCACTTTTGAATCTATTTAAAGAGGCCACCAATTAATCACACCTTGCAGTAACAACGGGGAGAAGACCTCATGAATAAACAAAAAACACTTCAGTTGGTAGTTAAGATAATCATCGTTTGGCTGCTGACAACATTTTTATCTTCTGGTATACTATTCGGACAGGCCACCATTGGCGGCAA
>JBHHWX010000041.1:0-20424 GCA_046756745.1 bacterium
CATTTTTTATTATGATGTTTTCGTAAAAATTGTATATTAGTGCCTTCCTTTGAAACGAAAAATTAACATTGAAGGCATGACTTTTATGACTCACAAAATCCTCCCGGTTCCTTTCAAACCCCATCCGCTTGTTGCCGGCGGTCATTTACAAACCATCGTCGGCTATTATCTGCCGGCGCCGATGTCTCTCGGTCGTGCAAAATGCCACAAAATCGATGTCTCGGATGGCGATCAGCTTATCCTTTGTGAAAACCGCGCGAGTAGAAAATCGGCTTTTCCGGCAGTGATTTTGTTGATGCACGGCTTAGGCGGCGAAGCGAGCTCACCTTATATGACGAGAATCGCCCAATGCTTTCACGACCGCGGCTGGATAGCATTTCGTATGAATCACCGCGGCGCAGGAGAGGGGCGGGGTTTGGCGAAAACGACCTATCATTCGGGCCGCAGCGAAGATATCAGCCAGGTTTTGCTGAAGATCGAGGAGATCTACCCGGATCTGCCTGTGATTGCCGTAGGGTTTTCGTTGAGCGGAAACGCGCTGTTGAAATTGCTCGGAGAAAACCGGCATCCGATACCCTCCAATGTCCGGGGAGCGATATCAGTGAGCCCGCCTATCGAGCTGTCCCGTTGTGCAACTGCTATCAGCAGACCGGAGAATCGAATGTACGATCTCCGTTTCATTCGTTTGCTCAGAGAAGCTCTGCGAGAACGGCAGGCGGCGTTTTCCGATTTTCCCAGCTACCGGATACCCTGGTATGCAACAGTCCGGCAATTCGACGAAATAGTCACCGCTCCGTTAAATAACTTTGAGTCTGCTGATGATTACTATGCGAAATGCAGCGCTAAACAATTTTTGACTGGCATCACCCTGCCGACATTTTTGTTAGCCAGCGCCAACGACCCGTTTATCCCGAAAGCAAGTTTCGATAATCTCCCAAAGAATGATTTCTTGACCGTAAATATCACGGGCAGCGGCGGACATATGGGCTTTATTGCAGCGGAGAAAACCCCCTTGGGAAGTCATCGTTGGATGGATTATGCCATACTCACCTATGCGGAAACCCTGATAAAAACCAACCGCAAGACCGAGCCTAGTACAGCGATTCCTAATTAATATTTCAACAGCAATCGTATTTGTTGTCCCTTAAATGCTGCGTCAGACATTAAAAGTCATTGATGGTCATTGTGTCATTAAGCCAATGACAATGAGTGACTTAATGACAACTAAATGACGACTTGAGGACAGATTTTGCGATTCCTTCTAAGAGTACTTAATGACGCACGTTATTTAGGAATCACACTACTAGTCGTACCGAAGCAGTGGATTCGGTTCATGTTCAAGCAAAATCATCACGCTCCCCTAAGCAAGTCTAACCCGGATAGCTTTATCCCCCTTCATCTCCCTGCTCACATCGAATTTGACTCGCTGTCCTTCCCGAAGTCGCTTGTTTTGAATGGAAACATGCAGGTCGTTCGCGTGCACAAACAATTCATCGTCATCGTCTGAGACGATAAATCCGTAGCCTTTCCCGGAATCCCACATTTTGACAGTACCCATTTGCATAACGTTCATCACTCCTTTGTTTATTTTATGTTGACAATTTAACATGAGTATAATATATTTGCAACTGCTTTTACAAATGGGCCAATAATTTAGTTTTTCTAACAATATAGCGAGGAGGCTTTTTAACATGAAAAAGTTAGGCTTTTCCCTAGTCATGATTTTGCTGGTTGTTGTCACGATGGGATGCCAGAAACAGGAGTCTGACACAGAAGAAACAGCGATGGAAACAGCCAGCGCGGAAATGGCGGCGACTCAGGGTAGTGAAGCCCACGGAACCGTCACCTTTACGAAAACCGACGAAGGTATCCGCGTCGTTGCCAATTTTGAGGGCGTCCCGGAGGGCACGCATGGATTTCATATTCATCAATATGGAGATTGCAGCAGCGGCGACGGCAAATCTGCCGGGGGGCACTTTAATCCTGAAGGCGTCCCACACGCCGGTCCGGATGCCGCCGAAAGGCACGTCGGTGATTTGGGTAACATCAGCGCAGACGAAAATGGAGTAGCCCATGCCGATTTTGTCGATTCCAAACTGACGTTTGAGGGAGAAAACTCCATTATCGGCAAGGGGGTTATCCTGCATGCAGATGCGGATGATCTCACTACGCAGCCTACCGGCGCCGCGGGTGCGCGTATTTCATGCGGAGTGATTACGGCTTCGGAAAAATAGCCGACAGCATCCTTGCAATGAGAAATTAAAAGAGGGTTCTATGTTGATTTGAGTGGGTAAACATTTAGGAAAGAATTAGCCACTCTGATCGACATAGAGCCAAAAAAAGCGGAGCCAAGCGGCCCCGCTTTTTTGTCTCTTTGGGAAAAGGTGGTTCTTAGTTAGCTGACTTTCACTTCGATCTCCTTCGGTTTGACATCTTCCGCCTTTGGAAGCGTTACAGTGAGAACCCCATTCGAGAATTTTGCATCGATTTTTTCGTTCACGATTCGGGACGAAATGCGGAAACTGCGCTCGAACTTGCCGTAACTTCTTTCCACGCGGTGATAATTGACGTCCTTATCTTCTTTCTCCGCTTTCTTTTCACCGGTAACGGTTAACATGCCTTCTTCGTAGCGTACTTTCACATCCTTTTTATTCAATCCAGGCAACTCGAAATTCAGATAGTAATTGTTGTCGTCTTCGCTGATATCGGCAGCCGGACTCCAGCTTGTTTTAAACAAAGCGGTATCGGATGCGCCGTTCCTAAAAACGCCGTCCACAAAACGGTTCATTTCATCGGCGATTCCCAGAAAATCGCGTGTCGGATTCCATCTTGTTAATGTCATTTTAAACCTCCAATAATTTAGTTGTTATGTTATTCTGTTTTAACTTTTCAAATTACGCCAATCCCTCAAGCAAGGTGTGTGCCAAACTTAGACCCCCTACATAACTTCAAAATTAACAAAACAATAAGGTGATTCGTTGCGTCAGGTGTGAAGCTGAAAAAATTACAGACATAACTTGACAATTGATCTCGATTTTTGACATTTGAGGAAGTTTTCGTCATAGTTGCACAAGAAACCTTCAACTTGACATTTTCGCACGCAACTATGACAGAGTGCAAAATGCAAAGTGTGAAGTGCAGAGTGCAGAGTGTGGAATGCAGAGAGTTTTGGGGGTTGTGAAGGAGAAAAAATATTTGTACCGTCTAAACAGGAAAAACCGTAAATTAAAATCTCCACGAAAGTATTGTTGTCAAATACATATTCTTTCTTGGTGATATTTTACCAAGTAATATTATGGACGCTTCTTTTTAATCTGCGGAAATCAGTGTAATCAGCGTCCGAAAAAAAAGCGGGTGAACTCTCAGCATCTGCAATTAGCCGGGACAAACGCTATGTACCTTATCCTTATTGGCCCCTATCCGGTCATTTTGGAAAAATGGTCTCGGGACAAGGATTTTTAAATCGTTATCCTATTGAAATGCACAAACGGGTTGTCTTAGCACGGCCGGAAAATATTCCGTTCTATTACGATGCTTTTTATCTCGAACGTTTGGCGCAAATCGTTAAAATCGATGTTGGGAGGCCGGTGTACATCATCAATATTCATCTCGAAGCCTACAATCAAGAAACGGGAGAAAAACAAGCCCGAACAGTTCTCGAAATGTGCAAAAAGCTGATCAACGATTTCCCTTTTTTTTAAATCGGCGATTTCAACAGTCTGCCGCCACAATCGAGCGTCAAATTTGACGGGAATAATATAAGTTTCATGGGACATCTTTCAGCTTGCTTTGAAGATACTTATTTCTTAAGTTGCGCTATTGAATGAAACGCATCGTTATGATAGATAAGGTCAACGTTGCTACCCGTAACAGGACGCTCATTTTTGGGAAAAAAGCGTCTTGGATGTTTAGTAGGAATCAATAACTGGAGAGATTTTATGAGTGTTGTCACTTTTGAACGCATGCAGGATTCAGCGCGTCTGTGGATTTATGCAGCGGAACGAGCTTTCACTGATGATGAAATCGAAATGCTCAATAAAGAGATGTTCCGTTTTTTGGAGCAATGGACAGCTCACAATCAAGACTTGATAACATCCTGGCGGCTCAAATACGCTCGATTTATTATGATTGGCGTTGATGAAAGCTTAACGCCGGCGTCCGGCTGTTCAATCGATAGTATGGTGCGGCATCTCAGCGATTTTGAAAAGCGCATCGGAGCTCACATCGTGAATACTCATACCATGATATTCTATCGAGACCGGTTAGGCGACATCCAATGTGTTGCTCGATTGCAGTTTAAGGGATTGTGTGAAGAGGGAGCCGTTCGAGAAAACAGCGTTGTTTTTAATAATACGATTCAATCGATTGCAGAACTCAAGCAGGGTCTGTGGGAAGTGCCGATGAAAGATTCGTGGCACTATGAAGTGTTCGGCAAGGCGGTGAGCGTTTAATCTTCGCATAGCGGTAGGCTCTTCCGGGTCAAGGCTCGAGGTGCGAGACCTTGACCCATCATGAACCTCGGGAACATCTATTTTCCGTGCAAAACGGCGCGTGATTCCTGCTGCCATTCCTGCCGCCGTATTTCACTTCGTCGCAATGAATAAGCATAAAGTGTACTAAAAATTATCGCCAACACAAGACCTGCTAAAAACATCATAGGTCATGACTCCTTCTATTTTGGGTTTTTCCGTATGTCGAACTATCCCAATATAGACGAGAGCCTGACCGTTAAAGTTGCACCAGATCGAGGAATGTGAATCTCTTGAATTTGTGAGAACATTTCTTTATTTTATTGTTGTAAAAGACCTGAATTTTTAACTTGCGATCATTGTTTATATAAGTACAAAGATGTTTTAGACCACATATTTTGGAGGTAATAATGGCAAAAGCGGTTTGGAATGGAAAAGTTCTCGCTGAAAGCGACAATACCGAAATTGTCGAGGGAAATCACTATTTTCCCCCGGACACCATCAACCCGGAATATTTTCAGGAAAGTAAAACAACGACGGTTTGCCCCTGGAAAGGCACGGCAAATTATTATCACATCAGCGTGAACGGGCAAGTGAATGTGGATGCGGCGTGGTATTATCCCGATCCCAAAGCGGCTGCCGAAAACATTAAAGCTCACGTGGCCTTTTGGAGAGGGGTTGACATTCAGGATTAGGCCGGGGATGAAAGAACATCATATCCGTATCGGAAAGATGGCGCGTTATTTCACTTTGGGACATGCGGGCGATTCGGTTGAACAAGTCTGGTTTGTCTGTCATGGATATGGCCAGTCGGCCAGCTCCTTTTTGAAGAACTTTGACGCCTTCAACGATTCGACACATCTCATCGTTGCTCCCGAAGCTCTGTCACGATTCTATTGGCAGGGATTCTCCGGGGACGTTGGCGCCTCCTGGATGACGCGTGAAGACCGGCTCAACGAGATTCAAGATTACGTTTCTTATTTAGACGACGTCCACGATCGGATTTTTACCCAGGTGGACCGCGCCTCGGTCAAAATCGTCGTGTTAGGATTTTCACAAGGAACATCGACTGTATGCAGGTGGATAACACATGGGAAAGTGACCTGCGAGCAGCTTATTTTATGGGCCGGGGTCATACCGCCGGATCTCGATTTAAAACAAAAAGAAGACATTTTCGGGAAACTAAAATTGACTTTTGTGGTTGGTAGTAAAGATGAAATCGCCAGCCCGAAAGCTGTTGCTCACGAGAAACAGAGATTAGAGCGTGATGGTTTCCCATATCAATGGCTGAGTTTTGATGGCGGTCATCGTTTGGACTCTGAAATTTTAAAAAAAATCTCGAACAGGCTGTAGATGCCGCAAAGCGCCTATAACAATGGTCGTGTCAAAAGGTACATGAAAAAATGAAAAACAATATTTCAACGCAGAGTGCGTAGAGTGCGCGGAGAACGCAGAGAAAAGCGAGATAAAAAAAACTTTGTGTATCTCTGCGAACTTTGCGTCTCTGCGTTAAGATAAAGATTTGTATTACAGAAAAACTTTTTGTGTTCGGTGATATTGACCAGGAGGGAAAATGAGGGTGATCGTTAGTTTGTTGCTTTTATTCGTCTTAGTGTGTCCTACTCATGCAGACTATTTGTATAAAACAACGCTGTTGCGGGCGGCGCCCGGAAAGCTGTTGCAGCTTATCGATGTGCTGGAAATGAGGATGGAGGTTTACGAACGCGCCGGTGTTCCCAAACCCTTTTGGATGCGGCACTCGCAAGGCGACCAGTGGGATCTTCTGGTGCTTCTTCCGATCGAATCGTACCAGAAATATTACTCGTTGCAGAGCACGGAAAAGCTCGAGCAAGCGGCGATGAAATCCGGGCTTTCGGAAGAAGCTTTTCACGATAAATTAAACGAATTGGTTGCCCGGGATGAAGATGTGTTTGTCTGGGGACCGTCGCTGGAAGAAGCGAGCTCAATCTTTGCAGGGGCCGGTTTTTTTCACGTGGAAATGTTCATCTCGCTTCCTGGGAAACAAACCGAATTGATAAAACAACGCAAAATGGAAAATATTTATTTGAAGAATATAGAACGCCCGCAAAACCTGATTTTCGTACGCGATCAAGGTGCTGTTTGGGATGTTTTCACCATCGGGTGCTACCGCGACATTCGACATTTCGCCGAAAGCGCCGACGTCCCTGAGGAAAAGGAAGAAAAGGCTGCGAAGATTGCCGGCTTTGAGGCAGCCAATCGAATCGGTACGTATTTGCGCACCCTCATGTCTGAGCATCACGATACCCTGGCAGTCGCAATAAAATAATGTACTCTATCAACAGCAATCAATCAATAGGTGTGTTTATGAAAAGAACTACGTTACAACTTTGGATTTTCGTTTCAATTTTAAGTATCCTCATGTCTGCAGGTTATGCTCAAAACCGGAAAAACGTCAGCTCAGCGACTTTGCAGGTTCTCGATCAAAAAACAGATCGCAATCCCGAGCACAGCGATGAAAATGAGCTTGCCCTCGAAACGTTCAACACGTTTTTACCGGACGGATGGCAGAAAGTGACTCTTGCCGGAGGCATCGGCTGGCAGCAAGGCGCGGTCGACTCTCAAGTCGTCGGGTTCGACCGGGGGGTGTTCGACGCTCCTCCCGGAGGCGGTCAATTCATCGCTTATACCTCCTGGGTAACCGGCGACTCCGATGGCAATTTTGGCACGACGCAGTCGACGGATCAATGGCTGATCACCCCCCGGATTTTGAATGTGCAGGATGGCGATTCTCTCCGTTTCTACTTGCGCTATTTTGACAGCTTCAACGACAATTTGGATGTCCTGATTTCGACTCGCGGCGACAGTATCGCCGATTTCGACACCTTAGTGACCCTCGTCCGTTTTACCGGACCCGGCAACAACGAATGGCGGCCTTATTCCTTCTCACTCACGGATTTTGTTTCGGCTGGGGATTCCATCTTTATCGCTTTTCGGGAGCATGTCTCGAACACCGGGGCGGAAGGGGATGCGCTGTTTTTGGATTTAGTGGAAGTGGCTTCGTTCGTCACCAGTGTCGCCAACCCATCGACCGGTCCGGCGACTTTTGAATTGCACCAGAATTTCCCCAATCCTTTCAACCCCTCCACAACCATCGCCTTTTCTTTGTTAAAAAGCTCGCAGGTGAGCTTAAGGATTTACAATGTGCTCGGGCAATTGGTTTCGACGGTTTTAGAAGAGAAGCTTTATCCACAAGGCAGCCACAAGGTGGTGTTCGACGCGAAGGAGCTGCCGAACGGAATTTACTACTACAAACTCGAGGCTGATGCCGTGGTCGTTGTGAAGAAAATGATCTTGCTGAAATAAGGTCATTCGTACTCCTACTCCTACTCGTTCTCGTACTCTTACTCGCTTTTTAAAGACTCCAGAGGTGAGTAAAAGTAAGAGTATGAGTATGAGCGTGGGGTTAATTGACCTGATGGGAAATGAGAAGGTGCACAGCGATGCGAAGACCCGCATAAAATACAGGTTTTAACAACCGTAAATCCCAAAAACCAAATGACCAAATTCCAATTGAGTAAAAGAAACAATAGTTAGAAACGTAAGAACGTGGACACAGCAGACCATCGATGGAATCTTATATGACTTCTTTTTGCCATATAAATATATTGCTTTTTGTGTGAAATGTTTATCTTCTCAATATGACGAAAAAGGCACGGTTCGAATGGGACGAAGAAAAGAACAAGGAAAACATCAAGAAACATGGAGTTTCATTTTATTTGGCCCAGTATGCTTTCGCTGATCGGAATCGTTTAATCTTTGAAGATTTAAAGCACAGTCAAGATGAAAAACGTTATTATTGTGTCGGTAAAGTTGAAGAAGGTATTTTGACAGTTCGCTTCACTTACAGAAAGAAGATTATTAGAATATGTGGCGCCGGTTATTGGCGAAAAGGTAAAAAGATTTATGAAAAGCACAATTAAATACACCGACGAACCAATGGATGACATCAAACTCATCCCAGATTTTCTGCCATCTCCTGACGAGCTTGCTTTCAAGGAAGAAACTGTGAAAATTACCATTGCTTTGAGCAAACGGAGTGTCGACTTTTTTAAGAAACATGCAAGTAATCATAAAACGCAGTACCAAAAATTGATTCGTCGATTATTAGATGAATATGTGAACAAGCAGGTACCGCGGTAAGTCTCCTACCTAAAAGAACAAGGAAATCTTCAAAATGTCCTATACGAGGCTGAAAGACTTAATAGAGAGAAAGCAAGAAGCGAGACTAAACGACTCCAACGATTGGCAAATAAGTTATAGAAATCAACAAGCTATGGGATGCCTAACACATACTTCTCGTGCCAAGATAAATCCAGATCGTTGGGATATGGCATTGTTCATTGAAATTCGATAGTGTTACCCAGTGGGTGCTTCTGATGCCAGAATAAGGATAGTCCCACCTGGCTAAAGTTGAGCCGACAGGCCAGTAGAGACGTCTGCGGGTAAGCCCGGTAACGGGAGTCTGAAGCCAGACGGAGCGAGGGTGTAGGCTGCGTAATTGAGCCCCGAAATTGGTCAAGCCAATTCTCGCGGAATATCACAGTTAGGGAAGTCATAAATTTGCGTTATGAAGTATCGAAGTTAACCGGAGATGGTGTTGTCGGATTGCTAAATTGGCGTGGAGCGGTCTTGAAAGATTTGGTCTCAGCGACCTTCTCTGAAAAAGTTAGTCGAAATGGATTGGTATGATTGCCCTTATTAAAACAGGTGAGAATTTCACAAAGTGGTTCGGTCAATCCTATCGAAGCAAAATCATTTTTTTCATCTCAACAAAAGAACCTGCTTGCAATCTGTAAAAGTAGATGCCTGTGGCGACAGTCCGTCCGGCGTCATCGGTTCCATCCCACTCAACAGAGTGGTTTCCGGCAGCTTGAATTTCATGAACCAGTCTCCGGACTTTTTGTCCTAAGGCGTTAAAAATTTCTAATTTCACTTTGGCATTTTTGTGAAGTGCGGAAAGAGTGTACCGCAGGCGGGTTGTGGGGTTAAATGGGTTGGGGAAGTTTTGCCCGAGCCGGTATTCCGTTGGCAGAGCAGCCGACTCCGTTTCGACGCTGGTGACAACCGACACTGCTGCAAACGCATCTAATCTGCCCGCTCCGAACGTGTTGTCCAAACCGGCTGCCCCGAGGTCGATTGCGGAATTGGCCAAGACCTCGCGGACTTGCGCCGGGGTCAAACTCGGATTTGCGCTCAGAACGAGCGCGGCCACACCTGCAGCGTGTGGGGCTGCCGATGAGGTGCCAAAAAATCTGACATTATCCCCAACTTGGAAGCCAAAACCTCCGGCGCCGGTGATGAGGTTCCCGTCCGTGGCGGAAACATTTGGTTTCGTTCTCATCTCTTCTGTTGGAAAAAAAATCTGGACTGGGCCGCGAGAACTAAAAAATTCAATATCGTCATTTCCGGGATCGAGTACGGAAATAGCGCCTACCGAGATGGCGCTCATTGCCGACTGCTGACCGGGAATGATGCTTCCTTCCGGAACGTTGTACTCATGAATATCAAAATTCGAGCCTAAGAAAAATATTTCCAATAACTTGGGACTCGCTCCTAAGTTTCGTACCACAATATCGATGGAGAGCGTGCCAGAGGATGAATTGGTGAATCTTGCGATTTCCAGAGGAAATTGTGTGCCGGTTTGCTCGTCTTGGCTGATGTCGACTAAAGTATCTGCAACCACATCGATGAGCAGAAGATCGTAATCATTTCCTGAACCCGGAAACGGATCATTCCATTGTAGAACGACCGTGAGATCGCCTTGCGGTTCCACATCCAAATCCATGGAGACATCGCTCACTCCGCCTGTCGCCAAGCCAAAATCGTGGACTTTTAAATTTCCTTGAAACGCAAGCTCGCCTTCAACATAATTCGCTTCATAGTGTTGGGTTGCTTGGTTGCCGGCAGCCGTGATATAGGTCACGCCATTTTGAACGACGCGCTCGACCTCTTTGGCAATGGAACCATCCTGGAAATTCGGTTGCGCCAGAAAGCCCAGATCGTCTACAATGATATCGCAGCCGGTTCCTGCAAAGGCTGTTTCGGCGAGAAAAGCGATCGCTTCGATCATCTCGAGGCTGGTCTCTGCTGAAGAAAAAGCAAGTTGAGCGCCGGGAGCCAGGTCGTGCACAATTTCCAGCATCGCGGTGCCCTCGTCTCCTTGACCACGTAAACCCGGGTTGATCTCGATGTTAGCCGGAAGGTCCCCGGACGCCTGGGAGTCGCTGCGGTGATCCAAACCATCCGAGATGACTCCAACGCGCACCCCGGTTCCATCGATCCCAAACGTGTTCCGCGTATCGTCGGCTCGTAAAATTCCGTCCCCCTCGGTATTCACCGAGCCGGTGAGATGCATGGCATAGTCCGGAGGGGTTATCAGTTTAACAAAATCGAGCGCCGCAATATCATTGAATTTGTCAAAAGGGACCCACGCTTGCACAATGCGCCCGGCGTCATTGACGCGTTCTATACGGATACCAAATTTTTTCAAGAGTTCAATGTCGTGCATGCGTGCGCTTTTTCCAAGGTGGATATAACTCTGTACTTGGCTGGAAGCATCGACTTTAACGGTTGGGCCTGAGAAGACAGCCGTTTTTTCGAAAATTCCGGGCTTACCCCTCTTTGCATCCAGCTCGGCAACAGTCGTGCGCAGGCGGGTGCTGATTTTCCTCGCGGTTTTGGAAAGAGAATTCTTTGAATGGATGATTTCGTAGCGGCTGCGGCTGCTTTGGGAAAAGACCGGGGAAAGAAAAGAGCCGAAAAAATAGAATGAGCACAGTGAAAGGATGACAAACCTTGCCGTGGCAGAGATATTTTTTTTCATGATGCAACTCCCCTTGAATCGTTTGATGAATTCCGGCGTCAATGTCGCATTTTGATTCCATAATCCGGCTGCGTGATACGGGTGACAAAATCCAACCCGGCAATTTTTTCGACTGCCTCAAATGGAACCCACGCCTGCACAATATTGAGCTCTTTATTAATGATATCAATTTTTTTCAGTCGGGGTTTGAGCTCTGTGAGTGTAGAATCTTCGCTGTTTTTTAAGTAAAGATAGCATTGGATGTTGCCCTGTTCGTCGATGCGTACCCGGGAATTCGATGAGGAGTGGGTTGTGAAACCTTTGATGGATTCTCCGGCTTGGACTCGAGAGTGCAGCTTTTTTACAACTGTATTGATTTGTGAGCTGACTTTTGCATTTTTAATCCGGGAACCTGTTTTTTCGTTCTGTGCGATTTTCTTGGATTCGCCGGATGGTGTACATGCCAAAGCAACAAGTGTGGCGGCAATGTATAGTCGTTTCATTTTCGGTCAATCGTGAGCTAAACTGGAGAATATGACTAAAAGTGGACAAAGATGCAAGTTTAATTTAGGAAACAAAAAAGGTAATCGGTCAGTTACGGGTGGGACGGGCGCCAATCAGAAATGGGTAATTCGTTGGGTGTTCACGCTTTAGCGTGTTTTTGCAATATCCGCTCAGAGCAAGCTAAAGCTTATACACCGCCACCCACCAGAAACTGACCGATTACCAAAAAAGAATGTTTTCTCTTGCATTTTCGTAATATTCACTTAATTTATTGCATGCTCAAAAGAAAATCTCTTCTTGTGCTCTTATCTATCACACTTGTTGTCCCGGGACTTTCTCTGACTGCTGGCGCTCAGTCAAAGTCCAAGCTGATCAGAAACATTGATATAAAAAGAAAAGATGTCTTTCATGAAGTCGAAAGCAAGCCTCGGTTCTTATATCAGTGGGCTAACAGTCTGCATATTGTCACCAAGGAAAACGTTGTACGCCGCATGCTGCTTTTCAAGGAAGGCGATCGATTCGATCCCGATATCCTGGAAGAAAGCGAAAGAAAGCTGCGGGCTCTGTCGTATTTGGGTGAAGTTCGCTTGACCGTTGAAAATAAAGATAGCTGCTGCGTCGATATCCGGGTGCTCACGCAAGACCAATGGTCGACCTTGCTTTCTTACATCTTCAGTCAAGGTGGGGGCCGTACCACTTTGGGCGGCTCAGTCGAAGAGTTTAACGTGCTGGGTTTCGGCAAACGAATTTTTGTTGAAGCCAGACACGAAAAAAACGAGGGCGCGACTCTCACCGCCAGCTACACAGATCCGCAATTGTTCTTTTCCCGTTGGACAACCGAAGAACGTCTCGTTACAGGACCTTTCGTTACAATATTTTCAGGACGGATAATTCGGCCGTTTTATTCCCTTGATACAAAGTGGGCGGGAGGCGTTGACGGGGAAATCCGGGATGAAACTCTTCGTTTTTTCCCGCAGGGAATTGAATCGGAAGAGAGCAGGCTTAAATTTGAAAACAAACAGATTCGATTTTTCGCGGCCCGTGCTTTTGGCAGTCGATTCAAAAAGACCAAACTGCAACTGACTTATCGACTGCAAGAGCGCGGCTTTTTTGCGACAGGCGATTCGGCCAGATTGCCTAATGATGAGCTCATTCATGCTTTAACGTTAACGACAAGTTTCGAAAACTTGGCTTTTGTCAAAGAAAAGCAAATCGATAAATTTGTCAAAACCGAAGATTTAACTTTAGGAACGATCGTGCGAGTGAGTCTTGGTCGAACACGTTTACCGGTTCCGATCGGCATAAGGCGTTTTGAAATGAGCGCTTCTTTACGTCGGGCACAGAGGGTTTTTCAGAGCCAATATTTGATTTTTATTTTAGGATTCCAAACGCTTTTTGAACGAGACACGATTGCTTCGCTGCGCTTACAATATTATAACAGGCTGTTAAGAAACCAAACACTGGCATTTAATGTTGAATTTGATTATGCGAAAAATTTAGAGATCTCGCGAGAATTTCGGTTAGGAGGCGATTCCGGCCTGCGTGGTTATGGCGCCCGCAGATTTACCGGCAAAAAGAGTCGATTATTGATCAATCTCGAGGATCGAATTTTTACACCGTTTAATATTTTAACCGTTGCAATTGGAGGAGTGGTTTTCTTGGACGCTGGAAACGTTTGGGATGTCAACCAAACGATCCGTTTGAGCGACTTAAAATTCAGCGCGGGTTTTGGGCTTAGGTTGGGATACACCAAATCCCCTAATTCCAGAATCAGCAGAATCGATTTTGGCTGGAAAATAAACCACGGCGGCGGTTTTGGTGTTTCTATTGGGATTGACCAGCAGTTTACTTTGCGATGACTCAAGATGGTATGACAATCATCTTTTTGCAAAAAAGTGCAAATTTTTCAAAAGGACAAAGGTCGCGTTTTGAAAGCGGAACAATGGATTGATGGAGTCATGGATACATGAAAAACAGTCACAACAATCCAGTAATCCATCAATCCAATAATCCTGTTGCATCAATAGAATTTACATTTTGGTTTCATGTGCTGTTCAACCGTGTTAGAAAATGGTTGCAATCTGTGCTCCTGGTGGTGATGATTTTGGCAACGCCGGAGCTTCCTTATGCCCAAAGCGGAGAAGAAGAGCAGGAGCGTGTACCGAAAGAACAGCTTGCCGTTGAAGAACGGAAAACAGGAGACAGTTTTGTCGAAAATCTCGGTGAGCTTCCTGGGAAAATCGCCACCCTGCCGTTAAAAATATTTTTCAAAGGCGTGAGCAAAGTTGCTGGATTCGTTGATTATCATCACGTTGTTTTACGCGTGACAGATGTGTTGACCAATGAAGACGGAACCCGGAAAGTCAGGCCGGTTTTTGCGCCGTTTTCCGGAGCAGGTCTTACCTTTAAACAAGACGGCTTGTGGAATGAAAATACTCAGATTCTGGCTTCGGCGACATTGGGTATCCGGTCACGCCGAAATGTGTACGCTCATCTCAGGAATACACAATTTTTCTCTTCGAAATTGGGATGGCAATTAAACGTTTCTCATAGCAGACGACCCGATGAAGATTTCTTCGGAATCGGCAACTTTTCCTTGCAGGACAATCAGTCAGATTACTTGCACGAAGAAAATCTCTATCATTTTGAGCTGATATCACAACCGCTCAACAACCTGTTTATTTCCGCAGGCCTCTCCTTTAGCGATGTCGATATTCAAGAAGGGCGTGATCCCAATGTGCCGAATTTGAGCCAAAAATTTATCGCTGACGACGTGCCTGGATTTTCGGGAGTGAACATGTGGACGCTGACTGTAAAAATACACCAAGATTCACGAAACGTGACAGGACATCCAACTCGGGGGCATCGGGCGACGTTCTCTTACCTCAGCTCCCGTCAAAGCGGTGGCAATCAATTCGGATACAGCACATTCACCGTGGATGTTCAGCAATTTTTTGAGTTGTTTTATCATCGTGTTTTGGCTTTACGTTTCAGAGGGGAGATTACGGAGAAGCTCGGGCAGCGTGATATCCCGTTTTACCGCCTCGGCGGCTTAGGGGGAACGGATATCCTGCGCGGGTACCGGCCTTTCCGGTTTCGAGACAAAGATGTGCTGCTTGCAGGGGTGGAATACCGTTGGCCGGTTCACAACATGATAGCGGCTTACGGTTTTTTCGAACAGGGCCGGGTATTTACAGACATTTTCGACGACTTTACTTTCAAGGGGTTTAAATATAGCGCTGGCGGTGGATTTCGTTTCAGTTCAAAGGATGGCGGATTGGCTGCTGTGTTTGAAATCGCAAAATCTCAAGAACAGTTACGATTTAACTTTGGTTTGAATACAGAGTTAAGGAGATTTTAGCATAACCAAGCTCTGCCACAGAATTGAAATAGAAATTGAAAAAAATCATTTCAGTGGGATTTCCAATTCTGTGGGAGAGGAGTCATCCTGTCAATCCGGTTTATCCTGTTATCCTGTCAAAAAAAATAATACCCTGTGATAGGTTACGTTATAACGTAAACAATCGCAGATGATATCAAAGAATTGGCATACATTTTTACGATGAGGAAGCGATTGCGCATAAAGTTGGAATATTTTATTTTTCCACTGGTTTTATGGAGTTGTGGGGCGCCGAAACAGGTTGCTGTTTTGCCGCTGGTGATTGAAGAGCGTGACAAGGACTCGATACCGAAACCAAAACCGCAAAAGATCGATCTTTATGAAGAGGGTTTTGAAAATATTTTCGGCAGGGAGTTAGACGAGGCGGCCAATCTCTCCTGGCATATTCGAAAGCTCATCAACAATCACAAGCAAGCCAAAAACATCAACGCGTTTGATGAAGTCCCAAACTCGACTTGGTTTACCAATCGTCATGCGAAAAAACCCATGTCGCGTGCTGAGCTTAAACGGGGATCGAATCGTGGAACAGGCCCGGTCATGGAAGACAGTTTGACGATTGTGGGAGCTAAGGTGATGGGGGTATCGCCCGGTTTCCGGTTAAAAGATCGCCGGGGAGATCTGTATTTCATTAAATTTGATATCAAAGGTTTTCCGCAGTTAAATACTTCGGCCGAGATCATGACGACCAAATTTGTCTATGCTGCCGGATATAATACACCGGAAAATTATTTGTGCCGGCTCGATCCTAAAAAATTGCGAATCGCAAAAGGAGTGACGGCTTTGAATCGTTGGGGCCGGGAAGCGCCGATGACATTTGAGTTTGTCCAAACGATACTGGACAAATGCGAACCAAATCCCGACGGAACCTACAGAGTCGTTGCCAGCAAAGCGCTCCCAGGAGAACCGCTGGGTCCTTTTTCGTTTGCCGGGGTTCGTAAAGACGACCCCAACGATCGCATACCCCATCATCATCGCCGGGAACTTCGCGGGTACAAGGTGATTGCCGCCTGGTTAAACAACCCGGACGCAAAAGGGACCAACACGTTGGATGTCTATGTCACCGAAAACGAGAACCATTTTGTCCGGCACTGTCTTCTCGACTTCGGCACGTCATTAGGAAGCAGCGGTTACGGCGCGGCCGGCCCAGCGCGCGGCCGGCGAGGCGCTTTTGATCTGGGGAATATGTTTAAAAAAATAATCACCCTGGGTTTATGGGTTGAGCCCTGGGAAAAAGAAAACGACATCCTCAGTCCCTCTGTCGGCTACTTCAGCGCCAAACTGTTCCAGCCGGGCGACTTTGCATTTATTATTCCGAACCCGGCTTTTCAAAAAGCAACGGAGCGTGACGGATTTTGGGGCGCAAAAATCGTCATGTCCTTTTCCGACCAGGATATTCGTGCGATTGTGGAAACGGCTGAATATGAAAACTCCGAAGATGAGGAATATATCATTGAAACACTCATCCGGCGACGCGATAAGACCGGCCGGTACTGGTACGGAAAAGTGAACCCGCTGGATGATTTCGAATTCTCCGCTAACCCGGATAATCACTTAGGCTTGCGTTTCCGCGATTTGGCTGTTGCAGCCGGTTTTGAGGAGCACACGAATACGGCTTATCGATACTTGCTCGAGCATCGTGGTAAGCCCTTGACCGGCTATTTTAGAAGTCAAGATCAACCGTTTTTAGAATTGAACCCGGCGATTTTGCGAAAGATTGCAGAAAAAATATCTGAACAACAGAACGATGGATTTACAAACAACATCTTTTCTTTCAAAATACAAACACGACGCAGGGAACGTGGAAAATGGAGTAAACACCTTAAAGTTTATTTCCATTATCATGGCGACCGGAAGAAATTGCCCGAAATTGTCGCTATCGAGAGAGAAAACTAACCGGAGGAGCGGATGAGAAAAAGAGGGCTAATGGTTTTCATTTTTATGAGCAATATCATGCTTTTTACGACGGTGGCGCCCGGAAAATCGGTTGCACATGAGAAAAACAAAATCGTGACAAGTCAACCCGTCGAAGATGATTCAACGAAATATCCTGATCCGAACACGATTCCGTATCGAACCCGGAAAAGCGCATGGGTACACTTATTTTCTATTCCTGCAAAAATATGGCATTTGATTTGGACCCCACTTGGGGCGACCGTAATCTGGGCCGAACAAAATCGTGTTGCTGAAAAAGCGATGAATTTCTTTTTCTTAAACGACGAGCGTTCCGCAGGTTTTTTCCCACAGGTTAGTTTTGGAGGAAACACCGGCGCCGGCGCCGGCCTGGTGCTTTTTCATAATAATTTATTCAACAAGCGTAATAAAATTAATCTCAATTTTTTGTACAGCGGCACAGAAAACAATACCGTCACTCTCACTTATTCCGACTCAACTCTGTTCGGGAGTCCTTTTTACTTAAATGTGTTCGGGGATTTTTTCAATGATTCCGATGAAAACTTATTTATCAGTGGCGACATCAGTCCGGAGAATTTAGCAAACTCGTCGATCACGGCAAATCAGTCGGTTGAGGATGATGAAACCAGTTACGCGACCGAACAGGGCGGGGTTCAAATAGATCTGGGATACGCCGTCAGTCAAAGGGTGGGTTTGGGCGTTGCCGCTCGTTTCAAACGAGCAAATATTGAAAAAGGCACGACGGAAAAGCGGGAAGGGGAGCTGTTTCCGGAAACCATTCCCGGCGCCGGCACAACGAGTTTGTTCTCCATCGGCCCCACAATAACTTTCAATTTGAGCACCGGCTGGCCGCGCGTGCTTTCCGGCGCCGTCTTTAAATTTAGTTATCAATACAACCGGGAGCTGAATGGCAGCCGGTTTGAATACAACCGCTTTACACTTGAAGCGCACCAGTTTATTCCAATCCCGTTTCTCGCCACAAATAGAAGGTTAGGAATCCGGGTCAGATTTGAAAAACTCGACCGGCTTAACAATAAACAGATTCCATTTTATGAGCTTAGCATGCTGGGAGATGCTGCGACGCTGCGCGGTTTCGACCAAAATCGATTTCGAGGACGGGGTTCGCTGCTGTTTAATTTTGAATACCGTTACCCGGTTTGGGACACCTGGGATGCCGTGCTTTTTTTGATGAAGGTCAGGTCTTTGATGACTTGAACGATCTGAATATCGATAATTTTCATTGGGGCGCAGGTTTCGGCTTGCGGTTCATGAGCGCTGCCGGTTTTCTATTGAGATTCGAGGTTGGATTCAGCCGGGAAATGGTGAGAACGCTGGTTCAGGCGGCGCCGAATTTCTAATCCTTAGTGCCGACACAAAAAGTGCCCACACAAAGTCACAAAGTTCCACAAAGCCGCAACCAAAGAAAATAAAAACCATTATATGGTAAACATTCGAAAAAAATCAGCCACTGATGCACACGGATTGAACACGGATAAAATGAATTTTGAATATGAAGTAATGAAGTAGTTATTGTTCATTTAATTACTAACAAAATCCGTGTTTCATCAGTGTGAATCCGTGGCTAAAACATTCTTAACGAGACCTAATTTGTTCACACAGATCGACACGGACCCTTAAAAACTTTGCTAAAAAAACTCAATGTTGCAGGTTTGTATTCCAGAAGGGGCACAATGAAAATATTTTACAAATTTCTCATTCTTTTTTTTGTGACATTCGTCGTTTTTGGCTGCGGCGGCAGTCGTCAATTTACTCTTGCTCCGATTAAAACATTTGATCCCGATAACGCGGATATCCCAGCGCCGAAGAACAAAGAAGAAAACCAGGTTTGGGATATCGTCAACATGACATTCTTTTATCAAATCGAGAAGGCGCTCGATTTGAACTGGATGGCAAGAAAGGTCGGCACAAGGCTGCACCTGGTCAAAGGCCGGCCTGCCGACAACGTCAACAGGCTGGATGAAGTTCCTAACTCGAGCTGGTACACAAATCGTCATTTTCATAAGCGGATGACTATCGAGGAGCTGCAGCGCGGTCCCAATGTTACCGATGGGCCGGATCAGAATGGCCCCTGGACGATTATTGCAGGAAAGTTTGAGGGCGGGACGACCGGCTTCACGATTAAAGATAGCAGAGGAGATCGCTATATCCTTAAATTCGATCCGCCGGCTTTTCAAGAGATGGGGTCTTCTGCAGAAGTCATTACCACCAAATTTTTCTATGCTAGCGGATATAATGTCCCGCAGAATACGGTGGAATATTTCGACCCGGGCATTTTGCAAATAGGAGAGACAGCCAAAGTTGAAGAAGGCGGCTTCAAACGTCCCATGACAAAAGAGGATCTGGAAGCGATGCTGAAGCCCATTCCACGACGCGCCGATGGCAAAATTCGCACCATGGCCAGTAAATTTGTCGACGGCAGACCGGTCGGGGTTTGGTTGTTTAAAGGCACCCGCAGTGACGATCCTAACGACCGTGTACACCACGAACACCGTCGTGAATTACGCGGTTTACGAACGATCTCCTCTTGGTTAAGCGACGAAGACCGGCGCGCCGCGAATACGCTCGCCGTTTATACTCAGGATAAAAAAACCGGCAGCAAGTACATCAAACACTACTTGATCGATATGGGATCAACCTTGGGAAGCAACAACATCATTCCTCATGCTCCCAAATATGGCAACGAATATTTAGTCGACCCGCGAACCATCGCCTTACAGTTCATTACCTTAGGGGGGTATGTCAAACCTTGGGAGTTCGAAAGTTCAGCCAATCCTGAATTCCCATCGGTGGGTTATTTTGAATCGAAGATATTCAACCCTGGGAAATGGTATCCGACCTACCCAAATCCGGCATTCGAATATGCCACGTACCGGGATGCGTTCTGGGGCGCAAAAATTGTGATGTCCTTCTCGGATGCCGACATTCGCGCTATCGTTGAGACGGCAAAAATGTCCGACTCACGCGCTCGAGAATATCTGATAACAACTTTGATCGGACGTCGAAATAAGATTGGAAAGTACTGGTTCGAACGTATGAATCCTTTGGATAAATTCAAAATCGAGCGACGAGCAGGGCGTACCGTGTTGACGTTTCACGATCTGGCTGTGGATGGAAAATTGGAATCGTCCGCTGAGACAAAATACATTTATACTCTCTCGTATCGTAAAAAAGGCAAACATAAACAAGCCTATGTCGAAAGTCCCGCTATCCCTATTTCAGGAGATGGCCAAAATTTTATCGATGAGGCCGTATCAAAAAATGATCTTAAGAAAGAA
>JBHHWX010000042.1:0-20243 GCA_046756745.1 bacterium
CGTTTCCCCAAAAAGATTGTTGTCTTAATCATCAAGAGCACACTTTCTGACTGGCAAACGAGACGTTTGCCTTACGTACCGCAATCGGGACGATTGCGACTACGGATACCGCTTAAACTTGCTGAAATCCGGCTTGCGCTTCTCAACATAAGCCTTGCGCCCTTCGTTGGCTTCTTCGGTCAGGTAGTAAAGTAAAGTCGCGTTACCCGCCATCTCCTGTAAACCGGCTTGTCCGTCCAATTCGGCATTAAATGAAGATTTCAGCAGCCGAATCGCCATGGGGCTTTTTGACAAAATTTTCAAACACCAGTCTACGGTCGTGTTTTCAAGATCTGCAAGCGGGACGACTTTGTTCACCAAGCCCATTTGGAACGCTTCCTGGGCGTCATATTGGTCACAGAGATACCAGATCTCACGCGCTTTTTTCTGGCCCACACAGCGCGCTAAAAACGAAGCGCCAAACCCGCCGTCAAAGCTGCCGACTTTCGGGCCAGTCTGACCGAAGCGCGCATTGTCAGCGGCGATGGTTAGATCGCACACCACATGCAGAACATGACCGCCGCCGATGGCCCAGCCGGCGACCATCGCAATGACCGGTTTCGGGATGGAGCGTATCTGCTTTTGCACATCGAGAATATTCAGGCGCGGCACGCCGTCGGAACCGACATAGCCGCCGACGTCGCGTACTGTTTGATCGCCGCCGCTGCAAAAAGCGCGTCCGCCTTCACCGGTGAGAATGACGACGCCTACGTCGGAATTCTGGCGAGCCAACTCAAACGCCTCGCCAAGCTCGAAAACCGTCTTCGGTCGAAAGGCATTATGCACCGCCGGCCGGTTGATGCTTATCTTTGCGATGCCCTTGTAATAGGAAAAAAGAATATCCTCAAATTCTTTGAGAGTCTCCCATTTTATATCAAGATTCATTTGATCTCCTTCATGATTTTTTTAAATCTGCAAAATGTTTCAACGTTCCGGTCTTTATCGGTGTGTATTTCCAGAATAGCTGGTTTGTGGCCCGGTTCGAAAAAAGTCGTCAGACATTGTTTAAGCTGTTCGGATGTCTCACAAGAAGTGTAATCCAAACCGTGATCTTCAGCGGACCGCTCGGCTGTCAGGTTGTGCTCGGCTTCAAAATGCTGCCGCAGCTCGGGTAATTGAGCCGGGCCGTCGATAAGGCGAAAGATCCCGCCGCCAGCATTATTGAGAATGATGACCCTCAGATTTGGCGGCACGTGATCGTGCCACAAAGCGTTGCGGTCGTAGAAAAATGCCAGATCACCCAAAACGATTGTCGTGATTTTCCGGGTAGCCAGGGCTGCGCCAACGGCAGTTGCCAAGGTTCCGTCGATGCCACTGGTGCCGCGATTGGAATGGACCTCGATATGACATGTTTCCGCCAACCCGATGAAATTCGCAAGACGAACCACAAAACTGTTGCCGAGCTGCAGATGACTTCTTTCCGGTAAGTGGGACAAAATCGTTTTCATTGCAGAGAATTCACAGTGGGGCACATCAGACAAAAAGCCGTGCATTGCCCCCTGCGCTTTACGGTCCAGTGCACGCCACATCTCTGAATAACTGTCCGTTTCAGTCGTTCCTTTGATGACGACTCGCTGCAAGAGATTTTCAAAAAAAGACTCTGCTGAAACAGGAATCGTCCTTGTCAAAGCTTGAAATGTATCAACCGCGTGAGTGGAAGACTGAAGATGCCAATGTGCATCGGGTTTATTTTTCCGCAAGAACAATTTCATGTTTTTCGAAACAACCGGGCCGCCAAACGTGAGGAGCAGCTCCGGTTTGAGACGGCTTTGTATGCTTTTGTCCTCTGTCCCCAAAATCATATCCGAGTAATGAATCGACTGCGAGTTATGAGCATTTGAGGTCACATCACAAACGACTGTGGTAGTTTCATCACGTCCTAATTTCTGCAAGCTTGCCACGAGCGGGTCGTTAGGTTTGTGCATTCCGGCAACGATCAGCTTTCTTTTTGCTTTTTTCCAGGCGCTGGTGAACTCTTGCCAAACCTCTCGGCTTAAGACCGGATTCACTGGAGTGTCAGCGATGATTTTGCACTTTTTATCATATTCGAAATCCGGGTTGGGGTACAAAGGTTCTCGCAGCGGCACATTCACATGCACTGGCCCCGCTGTCGGCCTTTGGCTGATATTGATCGCGTCGGAAATCAAACGTGTCGAGTGCCAGCACGCATCCGGGTGAGAAGCATCCACCGGCAAAACAAAGCTGGCGCGACAATAATTAGAATATAAATCGATTTGACGGATGGTCTGCCCGTCATTTTGATCGATCCACTCCGGCGGCCTGTCGGCAGTGAAAACGATCAGAGGAATGTGCTGGTAAAACGCTTCGGCGATAGCAGGGCCATAATTTAAAGCAGCCGTGCCGGAGGTGCAAACAAGGACAACCGGCCTTTGCGACTGTTGCGCTATCCCTAAGGCAACAAAGCCGGCAGATCGCTCGTCAACGATGGTGCGGCACGTCATTTTAGAATGTCGAAGGAAAGCTAAAGTCAGGGGTGCGGAGCGCGATCCCGGGGAAAGTATTGCATGAGTTACGCCTTTCTGTGCACAAATCTCCGCGATATTGACCACGCTTTGTTTGAATTCAGCCACAAAGCTCCCTTTCATGAAGGCTGCTTGTCAAAGGTTCGACCACTGCGCCGCTCAGAAATCTTTTCAAAGAGTTAAGCTTCAACTCCGTCTCGAGCCACTCTTTTTCAGGCACGGAATCTTTTGTAATCCCAGCTCCAGCATAAAGAAAGGCTGACTGTTGCTGTAGCTGCAAGCATCTCAAATTGACAAACAGGTGGGTCTGAGAACATAAATTAACCGGACCAAGATAGCCGGCATAGAATTCGCGCTCAAAGGCCTCGCACTCACGGATAAAATCGAGAGATTCTGTCTTAGGAACGCCACAGACCGCCGGTGTAGGATGGAGCGCAGTGAGCAGCCTGCTTGCTACCTGTTTGCCATGATTTCGTGACAACCGCAGGCAAAACTTCGTACGCAGGTGTAACAGCTCCCCGATTTTCATCGTTTCCGGACCGATTTCGGTAAAACCAGTAATGCTCTGCTTGACGAAACAATCTCGAATGTAATCACTGACGATCGCCTGCTCTTCCAGCTCTTTTTCACCCCAAACCACCGGGGAATTACTCACCGGAATTTGCGTCCCGGCTAATGAGACCGTAACCAACTGAGTCTCAGTCAAACTCAGCAACAGCTCGGGACTGGCGCCAAGCCAGGTCCCAAGTCCCGGAATGGAAACGAGAGAAACAAAGGCATTGGGATAGTTCCGGCACAACAATCGGAACAGGTGGAGCGGCTCGAATTCGAACGGCAGGTGGAGATCGAGCCGCCGGGCTAAAACTACTTTTTCAAACTGTGCATTTCTGATTTTTTCAACGGCATTTTCCACACTCAGGCAGTATTGTTGTTTCGTGGTTTCCGAAGAAACAGAAAAAACCTGCCCGGCAAATCGTCCGTTTGGATCCGGCTGCGCGCCGTCGGTTGCCTTCCGATGACGACCATTGGCATTCACAAAAGCTGCCAAGAATCGTTTTCCTCTGGCGATGAGCGCAGGCGAATGCTTTAGAGCAGGCGAAAGCGTGCACTCAGCGCCGTTCCAAAAAAGGTGAGCTTCGAGCAAACGGAAAGATTCTCTTGCGGTGTGAGTAAACGGCGCCATCACGAAACCCGCTGGCAAAGCTTCAAGATCCAAGGCTGTTTGTTTGTAGGAACCCGACAGGTCTACCAGCGCTTGCGCGGAGTCGTCGTGCGGCAGTCGCCATAGTGCTATAGGAAGAGCGGTTGTCATGGCAGCCAGGTAAAAGCGATTGAGAAAATCCTCTTCTGGACAGCGGCTGAAAACAGCGTACCAGGAGTGCGGTTGTTGTATCTCCATCCCTACTATTCTTTCCAAGTATTGATTCTTACGAAATGAGTCTCATGATTGTTTTGAAGCGATTCGCTGAAATGACTTTGTTATTTAACAGTTTTTTCAAGCTGTCGACTGCGAAATTGGTCATATCATACAACTTGTTCAGTTTTTGATGCATCTGTTGTTCGGAATCGTCTAATTCATCCGAAAGCTCCTGAATATTCTTTTGAATTTTGCTCGTGAGTTTTAATTCACGATTTCGCAGGATATTGTAAATAACCTCAACCAGGTCGGTATTGGATTGATAGCCGGGAGATTTAGCGTTTCCGGTACGGACTTTCTCGACGACTTGATAGGCGATCAATTCCGAAAGCGTTACACTGATCAGGCCTTTCGTCACGCCGAGCTTATCTGTGAGCTCTTTAGCGGTCACCGGATGTTCGGCAAGATAGATATGTATCCAAACCCGGCCGTGAATTTCTTTAAAACCCCAGTATTTGATGAACTCGCCCACCGAGTCGGCCAAACGCTGTTTTTTAATTTCAAGAGTGCTCATGTTATTTTTTTGCGGTTAACTTTGTTTAAAACAATCTAAACAAATCGTACACCTTTGTCAAGTCTTTGTCAAAATATTTGGTGTCTTCTGCGAAACATAGTATCTTCGTTGTCGTAACTATTCTCGAAACCAACCTTATGAAATTCTATTTTATAATAAAAATTCATTTTTTGGGAGATTGATTATGTCGAGAAACTTAATGAACCTTATTATGATCTGTGCGCTGAACCTCGGCCTCATGAGTTTGCACTGTGCGAATGGCGATGCACGGAGCGAAGACACTGATCGCACAGAAAAAAGCACGAATAACGATACGACAGCCGTTAAAAAGGACAAGGACGAATCTAAAAAAGAGGATGACCGAATCCCGGTTGAAACCACAATCGTCGGGACCGGAGACATTTCTTCCACCCTTCTTCTGAGCTCCAATTTGGAAACCGAGAGAATGGCAGATGTTTATTCTCGAGTGCAAGGGCTGGTCGAAAAAATCTATGGCGAAGAGGGGGATTATGTGCAAAAAAATCAGGTTCTGATGAAACTGGAAGCCGAGGAGTATAGGCTGGAGGAGGCGCGGGCAAAAGTTGATTACGAGCAAGAAAAGAGTCGTTATGAGCGTACTTCAATGATGTATAAAAAGAATTTATTGAGCAAGGAAGAATTCGAACAAGCTCGCTTTGCAGGTGAGAGCAAAAAGATCCTGTGGGAGCAAGCGAAGTTAAACTTGGATTATACAAAAATCACCTCACCGATTTCGGGCGTGATCGGCGAACGCCTCAAAAGGCCCGGCGACCGGATTCAACCGACCGACAGGCTTTTTACGGTCATCAATACCCAAGAAATGATCGCGGTTGTGCATATACCGGAGAAAGAAATCGGCAATGTCGTGAAAGGACAGAAGGCGTACATCAGCTCGCAGCACTTGAAGAATGAGCGGTTTTCAGGCTGGATAAAGCGTGTCAGTCCGGTTGTGGATCCGCAAAGCGGAACGTTTAAAGTGACCATCGGAATTCGCAACGAAAACAACCGGCTGCGTCCAGGGATGTTTGTCAATGCACACATCATCACGGACACGCACAAAGGCGCAGTTCTCATTCCCAAAACTGCGGTCGTTTATGAGAATGAAAATCTCCATGTGTTTGTGGTTCGGGACAGTCTGGCCCACAAAATAACTTTAAACGTGGGTTATCAGGATTTTGAAAAAGTCGAATCGTTATCGCAGATTGAAGCTGGTGAAAAAATTATCGTCGTCGGTCAAGCCGGGTTGAAAGATAAGACAAAAGTCAAGATTGTTTCGGAACGTCAAACAACACGGCACATGAAATAAAACAGGTTAAAAAAAGAATGCAAGAACCCAAAAAATCAAAAAAAAGCGAGATCAAGGCGCAGACCGGCCAATTTTTTAAATTTACAACCACTCGCCCGGTGGCGATCCTCATGGTTGTCATTGGCGTGGTGGTTTTCGGCTGGATCTCGTACAAACAGTTGCCATTGAATCTCATGCCGGACATTTCCTACCCATCCTTAACGGTTCGCACCGAATATGCCGGCACGGCTCCCGAGGAAATCGAAACCACAATTTCCCGCCCGGTCGAGCAAGCGCTCGGGGTGGTCAACAATCTCGTCAGTATCAGCTCCATCTCAAAATCCGGTCAATCGGATGTGAAGTTAGAATTCACTTGGGACACGGACATGAACCAGGCCACAGCAGATGTCCGGGAAAAGTTGGACCAGGTGTTTTTGCCGCTGGAGGCAAAACGCCCCCTGATTCTGCGATTTGATCCGAGTTTGGATCCGATCATGCGCTTGGGTTTGTACGGCGAAACGTCGCTGATCTATTTGCGGTATCTCTCAGAAGAAGAGATAAAGCGCATCTTAGAAACCATTGAAGGCGTGGCGGCGGTGAAAGTAAGAGGGGGGTTGGAAGAAGAGATTCGCGTCGAGCTCAACGAACAGCAATTGGCCTTGATCGGCATCGATATTCAGCAAGTGCGCGACCGTTTATCCCAGGAAAACGTCAATCTTGCCGGAGGCAACTTGAAAGAGGGTCAAACGGAATATTTGGTGCGCACGTTGAACGAATTCAAATCTGTGAAGGAAGTGAGCGACGTCGTCATCGGCACTTGGAACGGCAAAGAAATCAAGGTTCGGGACGTTGCAGATACAAAACGGACGTACAAGGATCGCGAAATTATCACGCGTTTGAATGGCGCGGAAAGCGTCGAAATCGAGGTCTTCAAAGAAGCCGACGCCAACATTGTGGCAGTCGCACAGCGCGTTAAGGACCGCATCTTCGGTACGGCGCAGCAGCAAGCGTTTGTCCAGCGCATGGAACAGGCGAAAAAAGAAGCGCGCGATAAACCGAAAAAGATCGAAGCGACAAACGGGAAAAACGGAAAAAAAGAAGACAAGCCTCAAAAAGGCCGCGGCAATGAAGAGGCTCGAAACCGGCAGGCGATGCACGCCCGGCAGATGACGAACTTCGTGTCGCATCAGTTACCGGAGGGTATCAAAATCGACCTGCTGTCCGATCAATCCGTCTTTATTCAAGGCTCAGTCGATGAGGTCAAGCAAACAGCCATCATTGGCGGCCTTTTGGCCGTGCTCGTCTTGTTCATCTTTCTGCGTAATTTAACCGCGACTCTCATCGTCGGCATTTCGATTCCGATTTCTATCGTTGCGACCTTTGCCCCGATGAAGATTTTCGACGTCTCGCTGAACATTATGTCTTTGGGCGGAATGGCCTTAGGAATCGGCATGCTGGTAGATAATTCCATCGTGGTTTTGGAAAGCATCGCGCGCTGCCGCGACGAGGGCGATTCCCTCCTCGAAGCGACCATTCGCGGTGTCAGCGAAGTCGGCGGCGCTGTTTTTGCTTCGACCCTGACGACGATTGCGGTCTTTTTCCCAATCGTCTTTGTCGAAGGCGTTGCCGGACAGATTTTCGGCAACTTAGCTTTGACTGTCGTCTTCTCGCTCTTCGCTTCTCTGGCAGTGGCGTTGTTTTTGATTCCCATGCTTTCGTCACGAGAAAGTTCAAAATTCATTCAAGGCATTCAAAAAGATAATTTTTTTGAGGGTCATGTTTTCCAATTTGAAAGCGAACGGAAATATGAATCGCATCTTCACCAACCGGGTCAAGGCTTATTAACCACAATCGGTCTCGGCCTGGTGATGTTTTTCCAAACCGCCGGTTCGATTTTCTGGAAGTTACTAAAAACAGCGACGGCGCTGCTTTTAGCTCTGATCAAACAGATTGCGGTTTTGTTGATGCTGGTTGTGTCTCCGCTTATAGGCCTTTTACGTGTGCTCCGAATCATTAAGTTTAGGATCGGAGACAGACTGAGGGAATTCGCCGCTCACCCTGATTTCTGGCGGTTGACGTTCGTTAAGGAAATCTGGCCGACTTTTTTGGTGAACCGTTCCGCACCCGCCTTACTCGACGACTTCAAGCTGGTGCGCAGCCGATTTCATAACAAAAGCGTGTTTCGCAAGATCGCACGGGCGCTGCTTTTCCCATTGAGCCTGCTTTTTGTTTTGACGACATTTTTGTTTCAATATATTCTCGAACTTTTTTTTCGCTTTGCGCATTTCTTTTTGGTTGCCGGAGGCGTCATGCTGAAAGGCATCTTCATATTAGGCCGGCTCCTTTTTTCAGCTCCAACCGCGCTCTTTATCAGAGGTTTTAACTGGGCGTACGCACAGATCGAGGCAGCTTATCCGAGAATTTTGCACAGAGCGTTGAACAATCGTGGAGTTGTGTTGGGATCCGTGAGTCTGCTTTTTCTATTCAGCGTGATCCTGGTGGCGCCGCGATTAGGAAGCGAGTTGATCCCGGAGGTACATCAAGGCGAATTCAATATCGACGTCACGCTTCCTGTGGGTACGCCGGTTGAAAAGACCGACAGCAGGATCCTGCACGTGCAGCAATTTTTAGAGCAGGAGCCCGGCATCAGCATGATCGCTTCGGTTTCCGGCACGGACAAAACCGCGAACGCCAGCAGCGAGGAAGGGGAACATACTTCGAAAATCACCGTCACCATGAAACGCGCCGGCAGCATGATCATCGCCGAGGAGAAACTCATCGAGTCGGTTCGGGAACGTATGCAGGACTATTCTGGCATCCAATGGAAAATTTCCAGGCCGGTGTTATTTAGCTTCAAAACGCCTATTGAAGTTGAAATACATGGATACAGTCTGCAAAAATTACAAGAAGTTTCAAGAAAGCTCGAAGAACGAATGCAAGCAATTCCGGGCGTGCTCGATGTGAAATCGAACATCCAGCGTGGAAATCCGGAAGTACAGATCGTCTACAATCGCCAAGTCCTTTCTAAGTTTGGCCTGAATATCCGCGATGTGGCTTCCATCATACGCAATAAAGTACGCGGCGACGTCGCCACTGAATTCAAAGAACAGGACCGGAAAATCGATGTTTTGGTACGGTTACGTGAAAAAGACCGGCAAGGCATCTCCGACTTGCGAAGGCTGATCGTGAATCCGGGAGCAGAGAAACCGATCCCGTTGGCAGCGATCGCTGAGATCAAAGTTCAGGAGGGCCCTTCCGAAATTAGGCGCGTCGATCAACAACGCACAGCGGTCATTTCAGCTAATTTCAGCGGGCGCAGCCTCAGCGACGTCAACGAAGATATTTTTGCTGAATTGCAAACGATGGAAATGCCGGATGATTTCACTTATGCTTTATCCGGGCAAAACAAGGAAATGGAGACGTCGCTCAATAGCTTAAAGCTTGCTCTGGGACTGGCCATTTTCTTGGTTTACATTGTCATGGCTTCGCAATTCGAATCGATGATTCACCCTTTTGTTATCATCTTTACCATACCTTTAGCGCTTATCGGAGTGATTTTGTTTCTGTTTGTGTTTAATATTTCATTGAGCATCGTCGTCTTTTTAGGAATGATCATGCTCGCCGGCATCGTGGTCAATAACGCTATTGTGCTGGTCGATTATATCAATAAGTTACGGGAGCGAGGCATGGAAAAGATGGAGGCCATCGTCGAGGCCGGCAAAGTCCGTTTGCGCCCAATCATGATGACCACGGCCACAACAGTGCTCGGACTTCTGCCGATGGCGCTCGGGTTAGGCGATGGCGCTGAAATTCGAACGCCCATGGCAATTACCGTGATCATCGGGCTGATAACCTCGACCATTTTGACTTTGGTCATTATTCCGACCGTTTATAGTTTAGTGGATAGACGTGAGACGTGAGACGTGAGACGTGAAACGTGAAACGTGAGACGGCAGACGTGAGAGTACCGGCAGACATTGAACCAAAATTCAATGTGAGGAGGAATAGAAATGCTAAATTTAAGGCATAAAAATCTGGATGTTTGGAAAAAGGCGGTCGAGTTTGTTTCAGATGCTTATAAGACAACTGAGACTTTCTCAAAAACTGAGCAATATGGACTAACCAATCAAATCAGAAGAGCTGCTGTTTCGATTCCGTCGAATATTGCAGAAGGCGCATCACGCACGTCGCTTCTTGAACGAAAAAGATGTTATGAAATCGCACGGTCTTCACTGGTTGAAATCGACACACAGATGGAAATTGCCATACGGTTAACATTTTGTTCAAACCAAGCCATTACACCATTAAGCGAAAAAAATGAACCATCTTTTCGCAATGCTGTCAAATTTAATCCAAAGCACATAATAGAATTTGAGAATTTGTGTTGTCTTTTAACTCGTCTCACGTTTGACTTTTGACGTCTCATGTCTGCCGTCTTACGTTTGACGTTTCACGGAGGTACAAATGATTCGTTCAAAAAACTCTCTGCTGCCGCGACTCTCGTTAAATCGTCCGGTTACTGTGATTATGAGTTTAATCGCACTGCTGGTTTTGGGATATATTGCTTTCACCCAAATCTCAGTTGACCTGATGCCGAAAGGCTTTACTCCGCCATTTTTAGGAGTTTGGGCGCCCTACCCCAACTCCAATCCCCAGGAAGTGGAAGAACAAATCGCCAAGCCCATCGAAAACCAGATTCGCACGATCAGTGGAGTGCGCCGTGTCACCTCAAGCAGCAGTGGTAACGGCTGCTGGACGTTTATTCAGTTCGCGCAGGGTACGGATATGGACCTGGCGTATGCCCAGTTGCGCGACCGCATGGATCGCGTCAAGGCAGAGCTCCCCGATGATTTAGAACGTCTGTTCCCACAAAAGTTCGGCAACGACGATACCCCGATTATATGGGTCGCTCTCATTGAGAACGAACCTCATAACGACCCGTTTCTGCTTGTTGAACAACATCTGAAAAAGCCCCTCGAACGGATCGACGGCGTTGCCAAAGTTGAAATCTGGGGAATGGAAGAAAAGTCCGTTCTTTTGCAGATCAATCAGGATCTGGTCAAAAGCTATAAAATCAATCTTTACGAGGTTATCCAACGGCTGCGGCAGGATAATTTCTCGATATCCAGCGGTTTCGTTAAAGAAGGGACGCGTAAAATATATGTCCGGTCTTTCGGAAAATTTCGCAATCTGGATGAAATCAAGAATTTACCGATTCGCGGCAGCAATCTTCGTCTCAAAGACATCGCGGATGTCAAATATGACGTCCCGGAACGCCGCTGGCGGGTGAAAATTAACGGGAAAAACGCCACAACGCTCGGTGTGATGAAAGAATCTATCGCCAACACGGTGGATCTGTCTGACAAGGTAGCCCGGATGTTCGAAGACAAGTTCAAAAAAGATCCCAAGCTGAGCGGATTTGACATCGAGATTCTCTTTAACCAGGGCCAATTCATCACCAAATCCATCGACAATCTGCAACGCACGGCTATGTGGGGCGGCTTGTTCGCCTTCTTTGTGCTCTATTTCTTTTTGCGACGGTTCCGCATGACTGTGATTGTGGTTCTCGCCATTCCGTTATCGATATTGATGACCTTAATTGTGCTTTATTTTATGGATTGGTCGCTCAATATTATCACGATGATGGGTTTAATGATTTCCATCGGTATGGTCGTCGATAACTCGATCGTGGTGTTAGAAAATATCTACCGCAAACGCGCGCAAGGACTGGATTATCGCAAAGCCTCATTGTACGGCACAAGCGAAGTGGCGTTAGCTGTGACGTTAGCAACGCTCACCACTGTCGTGGTGTTTCTGCCGCTCATTCTGATGAATGATAACGTAGGTTTTCAATTTTTTATGCTTCGCATCGGCCTGCCGGTCATGGTTGCTTTGGTTGCGTCACTTTTCGTCGCGATGGTGTTTATTCCTTTGGCCGCAACGAAAATTATGAGTAAGCGACAGGTGGCTGAGCCAAAGGCGATTGTCAAAAGCAACCGTGTTTATCAAAAAAGCCTGGCCTGGGTCCTGACTCATCGCGTAGAGATGTTCGTCATCCTCATTTTCGCCATGGCGTCAATGCAGTTTGCCGCCAAAAATGCGAAAAGAGCGGGCGACCAAAACGGCAATATTAATGATTTTAGACTCATGTTAGAGATGCCGGACAACTACACTATCGAAAACGCAGAGCGAGTTTTTGCCGCGTTTGAAGATACTGTACGGGTGAAAAGCGAACAATATGGAGTCAAAACGATTCTGGCGCGACATAGTAACAACTGGGGGGTCTTGCGGGTTTTCTTGCATCCCCCGGAAAGAGAAGATTGGTATGAAACCATTTATAAAAGTCTGACAAAAAGCTTAGGTCTGGGTTCAGATGAGGTGATGGCCCGCGAAGCTGTTATTGAAGACGTCAAGAAGCGGCTCCCGAAATTTCCGGGGGTCAAAGTGCGCACAAGCTGGCATGAACAAACTGGCGGAGACGATGCGTCTTTGGCGATTATGCTTTATGGCGACGATACCAATACCCTGACGCATCTGGCGCAAGAGGTCGAACGGAGACTCCGCTCCATTGAAGAGATCATCAGCATCGAAACCGACCGTGAAAAAGGCAACGATGAGATTCATTTGGTCATAAACCGGGAGCAAGCCAAGAAATACGGCATTGCGCCAAATGCGATTTCGGGAACCGTGCAGTATGCCCTGAGAGGCTTCCCGCTGCCAAAATACCAAACCGAGCAAAAGGAGATCGACGTTCGAATCCAGTTGCGCGAAGAGGATCGTCGAAACTTATCGCAATTGAAAAACCTGACTTTTTTCACATCATCAGGCAAAGAAATCCCATTGGACGCAGTCGCCAGTTTTGAAGTCAAGAAGGGCATGGGTGAAATCAAACGCGAAAATGGCAAGACGTTCTTGATGGTGAAAGCCAACTCCACGAAGGACAACCTGGGCGCCCTCTTCGGCAAAGTGGACCAAGCGATGCACGGTTTTCAGATGCCATACGGCTATACTTGGACCAAAGGTCAGAACTTTCAACGCATACAAGAGAGCGATAGTAATTTCATGTTCGCTGTCACCTTGTCGATTACGTTTGTTTTCTTGCTCATGGGATTTCTTTTCGAGTCCTTTGTGCTGCCGCTTTCGGTTATTCTTTCGATTCCGTTTTCGTTTCTCGGAGCGTTTTGGATCATGTATTTGACCGGCACCCCTATCGATATCATGAGCCTCATCGGATTTGTCATCTTGGTGGGCGTGGTCGTCAACAACGCGATCGTGCTTGTCGATTTGATTAACCGCTTGCGCAACGAAGGGTATAGCCGTTACGACGCGATTATCGAAGCCGGGCATCAACGTTTCCGCCCGATTCTGATGACCGCTTTTACTACTATCGGCGGACTGATTCCTATGGCTATCGGCAACGCCTCAATGATCGGGATACCGTACGCGCCAATGGGACGAACCATCATCGGCGGTCTGCTCACATCGACGCTGTTATCGCTGATTGCCGTTCCCTGGGCCTATACGATCTTCGACGATATGCGCGAGTACTTCAAGAAACTCGCGGCGAGTTACATTTACAAAAAAAGCGGTCAGACATCGCCGGAATTGGCAAATGTAGATCTTCAAGAAGGCTAATTCACGTGAACGTGCTATTTGGTGATTGACCTAAAACTCGATTCTTGATAGTCATTGCGAGTCCCGCGTTTTTTTGCGGGACGAAGCAATCTCCAGCGTAACAGAGGCGGTCGGAAAGTGTGTTTCCCTTCGCGACGGCGTCCTCGCTGAGCAGACTCTATGCTGAGAAGCCCTCGGCGAGACGCCTTCGGGAAGTGGTTTAGGCTTTTCGGACCGCGTTTCTAAGGTCTCTGCGGATGTCGACGTGACCCCTTTTGTTTCCCCCCGAAAAATCACTGACTTGATTTTTGACCCCAATATTCGTATCTTGTTTTGTGCTCATTAGAAAAATTCTCGAGTGACTTGAAAAAGGCAATGAAATTCTGCAGTTACTGTGGCAGCCAAATTACATTCGGTGAGATTCCGGGAGACAGCCTCCCGAGATTTTACTGCGAAAGCTGCCACACTATCCACTATCAGAATCCGAATATGATTGTTGGCTGTCTTCCGCGCTGGCAGGATCGAGTTTTACTCTGCAAACGCGCGATCGAACCGCGAAAGAATTTGTGGACGCTGCCGGCGGGATTCTTGGAAAACGGAGAGAACGTCGAAGACGGGGCCATTCGAGAAACAATCGAAGAGGCCAATGCGAACGTCGAAATCGTGCGACTCTTTTCCGTCTACAGTCTGCCGCGTGTTGGGCAAGTCTATCTCATATTTTTGGCAGAGCTGAAGGATCTCGATTTTTACTCAGGCCCGGAAAGCTCGGAAGTCAAGCTTTTTCGTGAACAGGACATTCCCTGGGATGAAATCGCCTTTAGCGCCGTTCGCTTTACCTTGGAAAATTATTTCCGCAGCTCAGCAAATCATCAGGTCTATTTAGGTTCCTACAGGAGGAAATGAATCGTTCCTAATTGGAACGCGGATTTAACGGATCGAACGGATTGTCACAGATTTTTTATAGCCACGGATTCACACTGATGAAACACGGATTTTGTTACTAACTAAATAAATGAACAATACTTACTTCATATTCAAAATTCATTTTATCCGTGTTCAATCCGTGTGAATCCGTGGCTGATTTTTTTAGCATGCTTTTGAAATTTAGCTGTTGTTAAACCCCGTAATTTATACTGGGCTCCACCGCGCTGAGCAATCCGTGATCGGCGCTAAAGGTTTGGAATTCTTGAATCACCGCAGCATCCCCTTGACAACATTCAAATCCCCGCTATTCGGGGCCGGCTCAACTTCCAAAATTTCCGCAAGCAGATTATAAATGTGAATGTTTAGGAAAGGCTCGACGACGACCCCGGATTTGAAAGTGGGGCCGCTGGCGATGAAGAGCGCCCCCATGGATTCGAGCTGGTTATCAAAACCGTGGTTGCCTCCGGCGGCATACCCGGGTCGCGAATTGAATGTGCCGTGGCTGATTAAAGACCAGCCTTCGTCAGCGATAGCGACAATGTCCGGAACTCGTGGATGTTGACCATAATGCAATCTCTCCGGAATATCCTGTTTCCGGTACACCTGCATGTGAGGATGGGCCTGGGCCAGTTTCTGGTAAATCGACTCAGTCGACCTGTTCAGGGGCCGGATAGCCGCCACCGGGTTCCAGTCCACAATATCCACATCGGCTAAGTCAATATAATCGTCCAGAAACACCACTCGCTCGCTACTGATTTCCGCCATGCCGTGATCGGAGACAACGATGACGTTAATTTTATCTAAAACGTTTCTCTCTTTTAAGCCATCGATGAGCAGACCCAGCAGGCGGTCGGTTTCTTGAATCGCCTCTATCACGTGCTGCGAGTCGGGACCGCCATCGTGACCGGCATCGTCGACAAAGCTGAAATAGGTCGTGATGAAGGAAGGCCGCTTGCCGGTTGGGAGCTTTAACCATTCCAGCACCTGTTCAATCCGATCCTCGTTTGGCACACTGCCATCATAAGCGTACCAATAGGTCGGGAGAACACCTTTGATGTCTGTTTCCGAACCCGGCCAGTAATAACAAGCTGAAGTCTGTCCCTGTTTTTCTGCAGTCACCCAAATCGGTTCGCCGCCCCACCAACGGGGATCCCGGATCGCATCGCGATTCCCCAAGCTAAAACGGCCGAGCTCCGCATCGACAATATTATTCGCTATGATTCCATGCTCATCTGGATACAATCCGGTCACGATAGAATAGTGATTCGGAAAGGTCTTCGTCGGGAAGCATGGAATAAGCGATTTGGCGCGAACACCGTTCGCAATCAGATAATCCAGATTGGGCGTCTCTGTCTTTTCAGGATAGTCCCAGCGGAAACCATCTACTGATATGAGAATGATGGCCGGTTGGCCATCGATGTTAGCTTCGGTGCTGCTTTTATCGGAACAGCGAAAGCCAAAAGATACAACCAGAAAGAAAATGACAGAAAATTGTTTAACTTTTTTTTGCATAATCCACCATCGTTTTTTGAAAAAAGCTTAACCAATTCGAAGGAGCGCAAGCGACTGAGAAATCTTGGATTCTGAGCATGCGTCCTGCCCAAAGATTTCTCATCCGGCAAAAACCGCCGGACTCGAAATGACACTGCTCAAGGGCACTGCTCAAGGAAGGAACCTCTCTTTTACCTCCGGTTCCGGCACAAGGCACATGTCAAACTTTCCGAACCATTGGTAACGGTTCTTCGCAATCCAGTTATAAATTCCATCTCGCTTCCAGCGTGGCATGATGCGGAGCCAGGATAACACTCTCCAGAATCCGCCTAACTCTCTTAAAATGGCAAATAGGGCGTCAGAACGCTGCAAGACTTCTTCATTTTCTGCTCCAAAATTTCGGACAAAAACGACGCTTTGTGCCGAGTGATTGAGCTCGGGGTGTCTTCGTGTGACCGCCGCCGCTGTTTGGCCTTGCAGCGGAGCGAACTTGAGAATCCTTTGTCTATCTTTTTTGAGAAGAAACTGCACTGTGTGATCGCACAAGACACACTTCCCGTCGAACAAAACAAGCCGGCTCATTTCTGATTCTGTTGATTAATAACTCTGTCAGGGTTAGAGTCTTATAAATAATGTCTGTATATAGTATTCATAAATATATATCGTCTATATACAGCACGTAACATTAACCCTGACAGAGTTTTTCAACAACGTCATTTCTGCCCTCTGGTTGTCACTCCACAAGATACGGTTTTGATTTAAGAGTTTCAAGGATTCCGTTCGAGGAAATTGCCGCAAAAAGTACTTGTAAATTCTACGCGATGGCGGTATCTTGCATTGTCATAGTTTACCCGTTTTTGTCGGACGCTGATTTTCACTGATATGCGCAGATTAAAAGAAGAACCGGGGTAGTGTCATTTCGAATCCCGACGTTATTTTATCGAGGTGAGAAATCTGAGAACGACTGTTGCAGGTACTTAAGGCATTGTTTTTAAAGGCACAATCCTGTCGCCGTCAGATTCCTCACCCTGGAAAACGCGCCCAGAATGACAAGGACTGCCCTAATTTTCGAATTATTCAGGCTATGGAAGATTATTATGAAGCGATTGATATTATTCGGGCTCATGGTTTTGGGCCAAAGTTTGGTGAACGGCCAACCGATTCCCAATTACTATACTCGCACAAATTTTTTGCTCGCGCCTCCGGCTGCTTATGAAGAAGGTTTGGTTGGTTTTGCCAATCCGGCAAATTTAACCTTTTTGCACCGCCCGGAGCTGCGTGTTTTTTGGTCCACCGATGGCACGGATGCAGTTTCACTTGAAAACTGGGGCTTGTTTTCCGGGTTTCGTTACGCCGGGTTTTCTGTACAGCGCCAGAAAGTCAACGGAGTCGGCGTCACCGATTTCCGGCTTTCCACGGCTATGGGCACCAATTCGCTGGCGTTCGGTTTAGCCTATGGCTGGTCTGCGGGAAGATTCGACGCCTTAGGGCGAGAAAAGCTGCTCGGTGGCGGCGCCATCTGGCGGCCGTCGCGCTACTTTTCATTAGGACTGGCAGGAAATAAATCGCTTGTAAGCGGCGATTGGGAAACCGCCGGGGAGCTGGGAATTCGACCTTTTGGGAATCGACGGCTCACTTTATTCTCCGATGCCGCCGTACAAAAAGACGTCAAAATATCCGATACGGACTGGAGCGTCGGCGCCGCCTGGCAGCCGGTCACCGGAATACATTTGGTGGGCCGCTATTTTAAGTCCGAAGCCTTCACATTGGGGCTGTCGTTTAATTTTGGCAGAACCGGCGCCGGCGGGCAGACCCACTTCGACTCGAAGGGCGATTACGCTTCCAATACCTATTTCGTCCGGCTTGGGGGACTGCGGCCCAGTTTTGTTCAAAGCCGTTTCGGAGGCAGCCGGTACCTCAACGTCAGCATGAGGGGCCGTATCGATTATTTGAAATACGCCTTCTTCGATGGCGCCAAACGGTTTATGACTATTCTGCAAACAATCGAAGCGGCGGTGGAAGATCCGCGCATCCGTGCGATTGTGCTCAATCTCTCCTCCATGCGCATACGTCCCGAACACGCCTGGGAAATTCGCGAGGCTCTAAAATCCGCGCAAGAAAAGGGCAAGAAGGTGATCGTTTTTTTAGATAGAGGGGCGATGACAAGTTATCATTTAGCGAGCGTCGCAGACAGAGTTGTCATGGATTCGGAAGGGTCCCTGTTGTTACAAGGGTACGCTCTCAGCCGGACTTATCTCAAAGGGACCATGGAGAAACTCGGCCTGGGCTTTGATGAATGGCGCTTCTTCAAATACAAATCTGCAAATGAGGCTTTTAGCCGCGACTCGATGTCCGAGGCCGATCGTGAACAGCGCCAAAAATATGTGGACGATTGGTACGAGCTAACGCGTTCTGAAGTATGCGCATCGAGGAAGCTGTCGCTGCAGGAATTCGATCGCATTATCGATGAGGAGACCTATTTGACCCCTGAAAAAGCTCTGCAGGCCGGTTTGGTGGACACCTTAACCCGCTGGTCCTCTATTGACGGCGTTGTCAAAGATGTTGCAGGACCTTTAAAAGGGGCGCTTGCCGCGAGTCAGTTGCTGGCGAATGCGCTGCCGGACCCTTCCTGGGGGACGCAGCCTAAAATCGCAGTTGTTTATGCTCTGGGCGTCTGTGCTATGGATACAGGTATCCGGGCGCGCTGGCTGGAACAGGTGTTTTTGGGGTTAGCCGAAAGCCCGTCTGTAAAAGCAGTGGTTTTCCGCGTCGATTCTCCTGGCGGGGATGGAATGGCCAGCGACTTGGTGGCGGAAGCTCTGAAAAAGTGCCGCGACAAGAAGCCGGTTATTATTTCGCAGGGACAAGTGGCTGCGTCCGGCGGCTACTGGCTTTCCATGTATGGCGATCGAATTTTGGCGGGACCGAATACCGTGACAGGCTCCATCGGGGTCATTGGCGGGTGGGTATACGATAAAGGCTTCAATGATAAATCCGGCATGACCTCCGATATCGTGCAAAGAGGGAAACGCGCCGATATCGGACGCGGAGTGAACATCCCGTATCTCAATCTGCAAGTTCCGGCGCGTAATCTAACTGAAGCGGAGCGCCAAGAAATCGAAAAGTTATTTCTCCAGCTTTACGATGTTTTTGTCAAGAAGGTCGCCCAAGGCCGCAACCTGACGGAACAACGGGTTCGGCAGCTTGCAGAGGGCCGGATTTATTCCGGTCTCCATGGCAAGGGAATCGGATTGGTGGACGAGATCGGCGGTTTGATGACCGCGATTGCTTTAGCCCAAAAAAACGCCGGTTTAAAACCTTCCGACGAGGTTAAAATTGTTGAAATTCCTCAGAGTAAAGGCTGGTTTAATTTACAGAAACAATTTTTGCCGATTACTGAAGAAATTAAGGAAGAGCCGGTTATCCGGTTTCTTCGGATACTCACCGAGCGCCCGGGCTTTCCCTTGCACATGATACCGCCGGGCAGTTATCCCATGATGGAATAAATTCTCGTAGTTGCAAGTTAAGAAGAAGTTTTGTATTTTAGAATAATCATGTTTATCTTAGAATGCTTGCTGACCCGTCCTCGGGTCAGCACTGCTGGTATGTATGCGCCGGGGACGGCGCTCGGAGCGGAAGAATACATTACCGAATTTGTGAAACTGTGTGCTGAATAATAAATTATAACCTAAATTTTCTGGAGGGAAAATGGCTGAACAGAATTTTGCTACTCACAGACGATTCGTTCCTATGTACCACTTCGTCTGTTCTCTACTTATTCTGGCCGCACTCATCGGCTCTGTTGTCAATTTGTTCAAAGCAATGGACATTGGCGCGGGTGTGTACAGCGCCTCATTGATCACGGCATTGGCCGTGGCCATGTTCATTCTTTTTTACTACGTGCGGATTTTTGCACTGAAAGCTCAGGACCGCGCCATCCGCGCTGAGGAAAACCTGCGTCACTTTGTGATGAACGGCAAGCTTTTGGATTCAAAACTCAGTATGCGCCAAATCATCGGACTGAGGTTTGCATCCGACGCGGAATTTTTAGAGCTGGGAAAAAGAGCTGTTGAAGAAAACCTCTCCGAAGATAATATTAAAAAAGCAGTGAAGAACTGGCGTGCAGACACCTATCGCGTTTAAACTTCGTGAAAAGTGACTTCTCCTCGCAGCGTTGACTGTAGATCGTAAATCGTAGATTGTAAATCATATATCGTATATCAGATTCTGGACCTGGACTCCAACATGTACGATTTACGATATGCGATCTACGATATTCGATTTTTAAATAAGCTCGGCTTCTCCAAACGGAAATTGTCAATTAAAATTATCGAAATAGTTTTGTCGATGTACGGCGCTAAGCGCCTAAGCCTTTTCGCAGACAGCACTGCGAAAAGGTGGCTCCGTTGGAGCAGTTGTGATTTTAAAAATTGGATCCATCAAAGTAGGCAGTTGGCA
>JBHHWX010000043.1:0-20156 GCA_046756745.1 bacterium
TGAAGAAGCAGGAAACAGGGAAAATCGAAATTAAAGAAAAGCCGGAGTCTGGGATTTCTAAAAATGGCAATCCCGCCTTTGAAGGCGGGAAGCTGGTTTTTGCTTCTCCATATCTGTTATCCATTGTCGGGATTGTTGGGCTTTATGAGATGGTTTCAACAATTATGGATTTTCAGTTTACCGAAACAATCTCGCATTATTTAGATGGAGATGCTATTGGAAGGCAGTTTGCTACGGCATTTTTAATTACAAATATCACTTCACTGATTGTGCAATTATTTCTAACCAGCTTTATCATGACGCGGTTTGGCGTGGGCGTGGCATTGTTGTTCTTACCGATTGCTGCTTTGACCTGGTCAGTGGGCTATTTAGTCGCACCGATTTTATGGATTGGTTCAACCCTCAACACTGCTGATAATGGCTTCAGTTATTCGATCAATCAATCCGCAAAGGAGTCGTTGTATGTCCCCACAAGTAAGGATGAAAAATACAAAGCGAAGGCGTTTATAGATATGTTTATCCAGCGATTTGCTAAAGCCTTGGCGGTTGGATTAAGCCTGCTGATCACTACAATCTTTACGACATTCGGCGCATTCCGCTGGCTGTCATTAGTGACCGCAGCCATTTTGGTTGCTTGGATATTTTCCGCACGTTATGCCGGGAGACGGTTTGAAGCGCTCACTCAACCTCAAACTGACCGTTAGGTTTAATTTTGAAACCGACTGTTTCATTTTGAAATGAGTCTGAACGAGGCGCTCTCTTTGTGTTTTTTCTGCCCGTTCTCTTAAGTCCCTATTTAACAGTCACGAGCGTCATTAAGAAAATGTAGCATAATCGATGATAACATGGCATAAATATTGTACAAATACTATCTAAAAACCGAGTTATATTACGCTGAGTTCGGTAACTCCCCTAACCCCGAGTCAGAGTAATGACTCGGTTTTTTTATGGGTGTCGGTTCCATTTTACATCCGAACGTGTCCGAACGTACGAGGGGTGATAGCTTATCAGCAAATTACGTAATATGGGACCTGCACCCTTTTTTATTAAGATGTTTGCAGAGGACGCTTAGAAAAAGTAAAGCCGTTGTTAAGTTAATAACAACGGCTTTTTTCGTTTCAATAGAAAAGACTGAGTTAAAATATAATGTTAATATTAGAGAATAACTTTAAGTCTTCTCTGCTGTTTGCGATGCCAAATGAGATAGGATGTTTGAGAGAAATAAGCCTCAGTCCAAAGCCATAGTCTAAGTGGATGTTATTCGTTATATAATCTTTAAGGTTAGAAGCGGTTTGAGCAAAGTCTGTCAAAAGAAAGGCCTCGAAGTCATTTGAAATTGGAACCGAATATTCTACAGAGACCACTGATATTCCAAAATTCCTGAACCGTTCCTTAGAAAATCCTCTAAGCCCGGTTCGTGAACCCACTTCAGATACAGCAAAATAAGGAACTAAATCCCGATCAGTCGATACAAGATATTCCATGCGTGTTTCAACCCCAAGTTTTGAGCTCCTGTAGACAGGAATTCTTGTGTTTGTCTGGAAGTTAAGCCTGAGATAAGTAGATATCGACGAGGTGAGGGGGATGCCGAGCTCCGCATACGAAGTCCACTGGTTTTCAATGGCGGTACTCCTGTAATTCACCGGCTTTATTCCCCCGAAAGCAAATCTCGAGGTCATGTATTTGGCGCTTGCGGGTTTTTCAAATTCCCCCCCCGTCTTCAGGCCGGATCTTACGTGCCAATAGCCTGGAGACCAACTAAAGACCCATTTTTGCGAAATCCGTTGCCTCACCTCCGAACCGAAAAAAACGGAAGCATAGGTAGCTGGGTCTCGCTCTAACTTGGAAGTGGAGTTTCCAATGCCATAGAAAAAGGCGTCTTGATCAAATTTTATTTTGAAAAGAAAGCTGAATTTAGTTTTTTCAGTAGAAAGTGAATTGGCTAAATACCTGATTTTCCAGGAATAATCACGTGGGGTCTCAAACTTGAAATGGTGCGTGAACCTGTCCTCAGAATTCAAAAATGCCCGGTGTTCTAATTTCAACCCTCCGTACGGGTCAAACCAATCTTCTAAACTCGCGTAAGGGAAAATACGTTCCTGGGGTCCCAAAGTGAACCCATCAAAAAGGGATTCTAATTTATTGATGACTGGGTGGGAGCTTCCTGTTTCCTTCTCATCTGCCAAAGCCGTAGAATGGGTGGAGGTGGAGGTAAGCAGAAAACAGTATAATAAAATTACAACGCGTTTTTGAAAGCAGGCTTGGGAGTTCAACATAGCTCATTTACCTTATAAGTGGCCATACGAAGGCACATCAAGCGATCTGAGGTGGGATCTTTGATAGGATTGATTTCTTCAATGTATAAAAAATATGAACGCCAGTCAATGAATTTTTATCCTATTTTGCGGCGCGAATTTATTTCGCTCTTTAGCGCTACGATATAAATCCATATTAATGCAACCGGATTATTGGATTGATGGATTACTGGATTTTGTGAAATTTCATTTTACATTGATCCAATACTCCAATAATCCATCGACCGGAACAAGGGCAGACTGGCGGAACGTAAATTTATAGCCCAAAATCAGAAAGGTGAGAAAACGGCTTGACGCCATAAACTTTGAGACTCACCACCGATTTGGCAATTTCCGAGATGGTTTCCTGCGATACTTTCAGCTCTTGAATGATGGTTTGGGCCGTGGGGTCGTTAACAAAACCGTCGATGGGGAATTCGGTCTCATCGATGATCTCGATATCCTGAAAACCGGCTTCACGGATCAAGCCTAGATAACTATCACGCAAAACCGCTCCGGAAATACAGCCGACATAGGCACTGAGCGAGCTACGGATAAATTCCGGGAGATCTTTTCGCAATACGATGTCGGAAATCATGAACCTGCCGCCGGGTTTCAGAACCCGGAAGGCTTCTTTGAATACCTGTTTTTTATCGGGTGACAGGTTGATCACACAGTTTGACATGATTAAGTCGGCGGTTTTGTTTGCAATCGGTAAGTGCTCGATTTCTCCGAGTCGGAACTCGACATTGCGGTAGTCGCCTTTTTGCGCATTGCGCCGGGCTTTGTCCAGCATTTCCTGTGTCATATCCACGCCGATGACTGTGCCGGTTGGCCCGACTTGATTAGCGGCTAAGAAGCAGTCGAAGCCGGCGCCGGAACCCAAATCGACGACGGTTTCGCCTTCCTTGATAGAGGCGAGAGCGACCGGATTGCCACACCCCAATCCTAAATTCGCATTTTCCGGTACGGCCTTCAGCTCGTCATCTGAGTAACCTATTTTTTTACTGATTTGATCTGCATTTGCCGTTCCGCAGCATGAGCTGCTATTTTCCGCTATTTTTGCATAGCCTTCCCTAACCACAGTTTTGATATTTTCATTCATTGGACGGACCTCCGTTATCATTTAGGCGCTTAGAAAAAATTATCGACAAAAGATTGTCGATGTTGTAAGACTTCATTTGTTTAAACGAGGCAATTTTCCAGTAGGCAGTTGGCAGTAAGCAATTAAAAAAAATGCGCCGTTTGTTGCCTATTGCCAACTGCCTACTTTCCCCGATGAAAGAAATCGGGATCAAAGACCGGTTGTTAAGTCCCGCGCTTTTTGCGGGGCTTGTCCGGGTTGGGTTTAAGAATTTCTTCCATAACCGGCCCCAGCATGCCTTTGACCATATCGGTCAAATCTTTGACTTTTATCAAGGAGATACAGCACACTTCGCCGTCTTTTTGCCAGCTCATGATGGCCAGCTTATCCCCGGCTTGGATGCCGGCGCGTTCCCGTAACTCTTTCGGCAGTACCATTTGGCCGCGTTCATCGACGCTTGTCAAAGATTCAACTTTGCAGCATGGTTCGCTTGTCGTACATTTTTTCGCCATCCATAAACTCCTTTCAATAAAATCTGATGATTCAGATAACTCAGAATTATCTGAATACTGTAAATATTCAGACGACAGGAATTCAGGAAAGTTCCATTTTTAACCTGAATTATAGTATTAAAGAATTTAACGTAGAGTTCGCTGAGAACACAGAGTTTCGCAGAGAAGAATCTAAGCAGTTACTATTAAGAGTTAGTTAGTGTCTGAACGAAAACTCGTTAAAATGCTCAAGCACCCGCCCCGGGTGCGTTTGACGCTTTGTAAAAACAATTGATTACGACGTCCCGAGGACGGGGCTTAGAGCTTATTTCTGAGTTTTCGTTCAGACACTAGTTAGATATCTATATCGGTATCTATTCAGGCCTGAGAAGCTTCGGAGAGCAAAACTTTCGTTTTGCACTGTTACACTGAAAGCCGCAACGCTAAAGCGTTGCACTCCAATACCAAAGGCTGAATAGTTACCTATATCGCGATGTCTTGCAACAAACAAATCGCCTTTCTCTGCGTCCTTTGCGTCCTCAGCGTTTAACGTGTGGTCTAGCCACGTTAGGAATTATTCCGATTAAATGAAAGTAAGACTTGCAGGAAGGTGGGGTGAACAAAGACCTAAAATTTCTTCGAGATCGCTTGGTACGCTTCTCGAAAAGGCACGCCTTTTTCAACCAGACGGTAAACGTCCTCGGTGGCAAAAAGCTCTTCAGTCATCGCTTCTTGGCAGCGTTTTTCGTTGACATTCAGACCGGTGAATATGAGAGAGGTGATGGATAGACAATCCTGAGTGATCTGAAAAGATTTTATGGTTGCCTCTTTTGTCAGTTGCAGATCGCGGTTATAACCGGAAATCAAGTTGGCGCTGATATTTTTGAGCTGAAACTCATAAGACACCACGACATGATACTTAGCGCGCATCAACTCGAAAACGTCCGGATTCTTTTTGTGCGGCATAATAGAGCTGCCGGTACAGAATTCGTGCGGCAGCTCGAAATACCCGAATTCCGGCATACTGAAAACGATCAGATCGCAGGCGATCTTGTTCAGATCAAACATGATTTGTGTTAAGGTATGCAAAATTGTGGCCTCGAATTTTCCGCGGCTGTTTTGGGCATAAATGGGATTTTCTTGAACACGCTTGAAGCCCAGCGTATGTGCTGTAAATTCGCGATCCAATTTCAAGGGTACGCCGTATCCGGCCCCGGTACCCAATGGAGATTGATCGACAAGTTGATAAGCCGCTTCGATAAGCTTTTCATTGTCGGAGAGCGAATCGATAAAAGAATGAGCCCACAAGGTCATCGATGATGGCATGGCTTTGCGCATGTGAGTGTAGCCCGGAAACGGAACCTCTTCGAACTTTGCACTAAAGTCTGCCAGAGTCTTTTGAAGTTGGTTGAGAAGGTCCCGGCAGGCGTTCAATTCATCTTTGTAAAATAAACGTAATGCCGTCAGGACTTGATCGTTTCTGGAACGACCGGTGTGGATTTTTTTGCCGAGATCGCCAAATTGACCGGTCAGGTGTTCTTCGATAGCCGTGTGGCAATCCTCATGCTCCTGGGTAATGTGGAAATCATTTTTCCCGGCGAGCTCAATCACGTGATTCAGCTCCTCGGTAAGTTGGCGCGCTTCATCTTGGCTTAAAACACCTATTTTGGCGAGCATCTGTGCATGAGCAATGGAGCTGACACAATCGTATTTCAGCAGTTTGCGATCGAGGATATAATCTTCTCCCACTGTAAAATTTTCGATTTGTTTATTCAGTTGATATTTCTTTTGCCAGAGTTTCATTCTCGCCATCCATACGGCTTTCTTGTCCGCAAAACGATCTTGTGCGCCTTGAGCCGAATTGCATTGATGTTGATAAAACCTTTGGAATCGGTGGCGTCGAATCCGCCCTCGACTTCCATACTGGATAACTTTTGGTCGTATAAAGAGATCGGGGACTCACGGCCAATCACAGTTGCATTGCCCTTGTACAGTGATAAAGTCACTTTTCCATCGATGGCTTCCTGGCTTTTATCAAACGCGCTCATGATGAAGTCCATTTCCGGCGAGAACCAAAAGCCATTGTAAATCAGCTCAGAGAATTTGGGAATGAGGCTGTCACGTAAATGCATGACTTCCTTATCCATCGCAATACCCTCTAAGTCCCGGTGCGCTGTCCACAAAATAGTCGCTCCCGGGGATTCGTAGACGCCCCTGGATTTGATTCCGATAAAGCGGTTCTCCACCATATCGACCCGGCCGATAGCGTTCTGATTCCCCAGCTCGTTGAGATAAAGAAATAAGTCCAGGGGCTGCTCTTTGACCAGGCGTTTCTCGCGATTGACCACTTTAACAGGATTGCCATTTTCGAAATAGATTTCCACGATGGTTTCTTCGTCGGGAGCATTTTTTAAAGAAGATGTCCAGGAAAAGACATTCTCATCCGGTCTGTTACGCGGGTCTTCGAGAACCCCGGCTTCGTGGCTGATATGCATCAAGTTTTCGTCTTCGCTGTAGGACTTCTCCTTCGATGCTTTTACCGGAATATGCCATTTCTCGGCATAGTCGAGTAAGTCGCTCCGGCCTTTAAATTGTTGCAGGAATTCAGGATCCTTCCAAGGAGAAATGACGGTTATTTGGGGATTCAATGCGTAGAAAGCGAGCTCAAACCGGACCTGATCGTTCCCTTTGCCGGTCGCTCCGTGGGAAACATAGGCCGCCCCCTCTTTATCGGCTATTTCGATTTGTTTTTTTGCCAATAAGGGTCGTGCCAAAGATGTGCCCAGCAGATAGCGTCCTTCGTACAGTGCATTCCCGCGCAAAGCCGGAAAAATAAATTCAGTGACAAACTCTTCACGAAGGTCTTCAGTATAGACGCGGGTCGCTCCGGTCGCCAGCGCTTTTTGTTTGATGGCATCGAAGTCTTCTTTTTGCCCCACATTTCCCACGAAACAGATGACTTCACAGCCTTTGTTGATGAGCCATTTTAAAATGACGGATGTGTCGAGACCGCCGCTGTAAGCTAAGACGACTTTTTTGTTTTGCATGTCCTTTATCTTATTTTGGTGTGAAAAAGCAAGAAGCAAGCGATTCCCGCATGCGTGTGCTTTTATTCTTTTTGATTGCGGTTTATCTACGTTAGGTACAAATGCTTGGGATCGCTGATTGGTTCCGTTCTGCCTAAAATAAAATCGATGAATTGCGTTGTGTTTTCTTGTCCCAACTTACCGATTTGGTGAAATGACGTTGGGAGAATGTGATAATAGCGCAAACGGTTGGCGCCAAAGATGCTGGTTTTGGAAGGAGCGAACGATTTCTCCTTCGAAAGCAGAGCACGGTCAAATTTCAAACCGATCCAATTCGATTTGTCCCGGTACGGTTTTTTCGTATAAAAATCGATGGCTGCTATTTTGTCGTTTTTTACAGGTTTGGTTAAAATGATATGAAATACCTGGATACCCGTTTGGCTTAAAAAAGCAAACAGTTTCGCCAGTCCGACATTCAAACCGAAAGTTCCCTTTGCGGTCGGATACTTTTGTTTGACTTCGAATGCCAGTATCCTGTTTTCATGAAAAACGAAACAATCAACGTCCCAGTAGGTCCCGGAAGCCAGCCAACAATTGGCAAAAACTCTTTCGAGAGCCGCGCTTTTCAATCCGCGGTATGACGCCAGCATTCGAATCGCCTGATTGAGGCGGACTTGGTTTCTTTCCGATGCTTTTGGAATCGGCGGTGCAGCTTTTCGTTTTTTGGGAAACCGGCTCCTCAATTTATGCCAATCTTTTTTCTGAAAACCACCGGGACATTTCGACGTTTCCAGATAGTAGAAATCCTTTTCCTTTTCATCAAAACTGACAATAAAACAACGGACGCCGTTTTTTCTGAAACGGTCTAAAATGAGCCGGTCGATGCTTTTGATTTGACCGATGTCGTGAGTAAACTTGATGACCCGGTAATTTCCCTGTTGGCGCCGAAACCACCAGCCGGTGGAGTAATCAGAGAAAGTGGGTTGCACCAGCGTCCGTTCAAACAGCTTCTCCGTGCATATCCCCTCGATACGGGTATGCTTGTCTCGTCGCAGGATCGCGCACAGCTGCTGATCATTATCGAGATCGATGCTTGCGATCTCACGGCACGGGTCCAGGTTAACGTAGCGCATAAAGAGAGATGTCTCATTGACGGTCTGTTGTCTAATATAATAACTCAAGGGTTCATAAATGTCAACCCTAACCGTCAAATGCTTCAAACTTAATAGAGAGAATTAATGGGCCGGTAGCCTTTTTCTCTTGCATAGGTGTCTTTTATTGCGTATAATTAATGCACCAATTAATGCGTTATTCAAGAGGTAAAATATGAGTATAGTACGTTTAAACATTACACTTCCCAAAGACTTGGTTAACCAACTCGATGCGATCGCCGGCCCTAAAAAGAAAAGTTCTTTTATCGCGGAATGCATTCGCAGGAGAATCGAAGAAATTGAAAAAGAAAAACTTGCGAATCTTCTCCAAGAGGGATACCAAAGTGCAAGATCCGAAAGTCTTGAGTTGGCAAAAGAGTTTGAAGCGGCGGATTTAGAGGGTTGGGATGAATATTAAGCGTGGCGGGATTTATCTTGCTTCGCTCGACCCGGCTGTAGGGAAGGAGATTGCAAAAACCCGTCCGGTTTTGGTCATTTCAAACGACATTGGCAATAAGTACTCCGGCACCGTAACGGTTTTGCCTATCACGTCAAAAAAACTGCACAAAGTCTATCCTTTTGAGGTATTGTTGCCAAAAGGATCAGGAAATCTTCCCAAGGATTCTAAATTAAAAGCCGATCAGATCCGCACGTTGGACAAAGCTCGCATTACTTCAGAGTTAGGATTTGTCAAAATGGCGATCATGGCTGAAGCTGAAAAAGCGGTGAAGATACATCTCGACTTCTCCTGATCTTATCCGCCTATTTCGCCAATTCACCGACCCTTTTCTCCGGCACGACGTGCTTATCAAATTCATGCCATGCTCGCAAGGATTTGTCGCCCACTTGCCCATCCCACTTAAGTAATCCCATACGGAACCAATGCGTAAGGAATGGCATCCCCGACGAGCGAGGTTTTGGGATTTGAGTCTTTGTGATTTATTTCACATAAACCGTCTTAATATTCACAAACTCCTTGATGCCGTAGTGCGCTAATTCTCGTCCGTAGCCGCTTTCTTTGATGCCGCCAAACGGCAGGCGCGGATCGGATTTAACGAAGGTGTTGACGAAGCAGCTTCCGGCTTCCAGCTCTTCCGCAGCGATGCGTTCGCCTTTGGCTGTGTCTTGGGTGAACACCGCAGCGCCCAGCCCGAAAATGGTGTCGTTAGCAACGCGAATGGCTTCGGCTTCATCTTTGACAGCAATAATGGACGCCACCGGTCCAAACAATTCTTCGTCGTAGGCCGGCATGCCTTTTTTGACATCCGTGAGCACGGTTGCGGGATAAAACGCGCCCGGTCCTTCCGGGACTTCGCCGCCGAGCAAACAGGCAGCGCCCAGTTCGATGCTTTTTTTCACTTGCTCGTGCAGCTCGTCGCGCAGGTCGTGACGCGCTTGCGGACCGATGGCGGTGTCTTCCTGCATCGGGTCGCCCATTTTGCGGGCGCGCATCTGCCCCACAAACAGCTTCTCGAAGCGCTCTTTCAGCGACTCGACGACGATGAAGCGTTTGGCCGCAATGCAGCTTTGTCCGGCGTTGACAAGCCGGCTGGTGACGCAGGCGGCGACCGCTTCCGCCAGATTGGCGTCTTCCAAAATCACGTACGGATCGCTGCCGCCCAATTCCAGTACGGTTTTCTTGAGCCTTTCCCCGGCTTTGCTGGCGACGGCTTTGCCGGCCGGGGTGCTGCCGGTGAGCGTCACCGCTTTTACCAGTGGATTTTCGATGACCGCTTCCACTTGCCGGCTGCCGATGAGCAAAGTTCGAAAAATATGCTCGGGAAACCCGGCCTTGTGAAAGACGTCTTCGATGGCTAGAGCGCTGCCGGGCACATTAGAGGCGTGCTTGAGCACGCCGGCGTTGCCCGCCATCAGCGCCGGGGCTGCAAAGCGGAATACCTGCCAAAGCGGGAAATTCCAGGGCATGACCGCCAGCACCACCCCCAGCGGCTGAAAGGTGGCAAAGCTCTTGCTGGCATCGGTTTCGATGATTTCCGGACGCAGAATTTCTTCGGCATTCTCGGCGTAATAATTGCACACCCAAGCGCATTTGGCGGTTTCGGCGCGGCCGTCTTTCACCGGCTTGCCCATTTCCACTGCCATCAGCTCGGCGAATTCCTGCTCGTTATTGCGCAAAACCTGCGCGGCTTTTTTCATCAGATCGGCGCGTTGCGCAAAGCTAATTTTGCGCCAGACCAGAAACGCGTTGTGGGCGTTCTCGATGGCGGTTTTCACCTCCTCCGGCGTCATTTCATCGTAAGTGCGAACTTTTTCTCCGGTAGCAGGATTGATTACGTCCATCATTTGTTCCTCCATCTGAATCATTCATGAATCTAGGTGATTTTCATTATTGCGAGTTTGATAATATGTGAATTAAACAAGTCCAGTTAGGTCCAGTAATGTTTGAGTTTTTCTATTAGCGAGTTGTTCACGCTGGCGTCCACCGGCACTTCCACCACGCATAGCTCTTTCGACGTGATGGCTGCGCGCATCTGCTCTTTCAGCTCGTCGAGATTGTGCGGCCGGTAGCCTTTGATGCCAAAGCTTTCGGCGTAAAGTTTAAAATCCGGATTGGTTAATTTGGTGCTCACGGATTTGCCTTTCGACATGCTTTGCTTCCACGAGATCAAGCCGTAATCGTTGTCGTTGAAGACCACCACCGTGTAGCCCACGCCCAGCCGTTTGGCCGTCTCCAGTTCCTGCGAGTTCATCAAAAAGCCGCCGTCGCCCATGGCGCAGACCACCTGACGTTCCGGCTCGATCAACGACGCGGCGATACCGCCGGGCAGCGCGATGCCCATGCTGGCCAAACCGTTGCTGATGATGCAGCCGTTGGGCACGCAGGTGGGGAAATTGCGCGCGATCCACATCTTGTGGCTGCCGACGTCGCTGATGATGAGACCGTCATCGTCCATGATTTCGCGGATGACGTTCAAGGCGCCGGGAATGGTGAACGGCTCGCCGTCTTTGAGATTGTAGCTGGCGATGTCGTCGAAAATTCGCTGGCGGATCGGCTCATACCACTCGGTTTCGAACACCAGCTCCGAATCCGCGAGCCTTTGATTGAGCTCCCAAAGCGCACCTGAGATGTCGCCGACCACTTCCACTTCGGGATTGTATTTGCTGTAAACTTCCGCCGGTACGAAATCGATGTGGACGATTTTGCACTCGCCGGGATTCCACTTTTCCGGGGGACACTCGGCGATGTCGTAGCCGACCGTGATAATCAGATCCGACGCCTCCACCGCTTCCATGACGTAATCTTTAAACCCGAGGCCTATGCACAGAAGCGACTGTTCGGAACGATCGGAAAGGGCGCCTTTGCCCATAAAGGTTGCCGCCACCGGAATTTTGTGGCGTTCCACCAGTTGCCTGAGGTGCGTGCTGGCGAGCTTACGGATGGCGCCGTTGCCGGCGAGGATAAGCGGACGTTTGGCGCTCAACAACATGCCGATGGTGCGGTCGATGGCTTTGTAATCGGGACTGGGTCGGCGCACGCGTTTCGGTTCGATGGGGTGGAGCTGGCGCTTGACTTCCTGTTCCGCCAGATCTTCGGAAAGCTCGATGTGGGTAGCGCCCGGCTTTTCATACTCCGCGACTTTAAACGCTTTGCGCACAACCTCGCACACGACTTCCGGTGAATTCATCGCGGTGTTCCATTTCGTGATCGGGCGGAAGATGTTGACGATGTCGATGAATTGATGACTTTCGTGGTGCAAGCGCGTGAGACCTCCCTGCCCGGTAATCGCCACCACCGGCGCTTTGTCCAGGTTGGCGTCGGCGACGCCGGTGATGAGGTTGGTGGCGCCGGGTCCGAGCGTCGCCAAACACACGCCGGCCTTGCCGGTTAACCGCCCCCAGACGTTGGCGATGAACGAAGCGCCTAACTCCAGCCGGCACGGCACAAATTCGATGGTGGAATTTTCCAAAGAGAACAGCAAGTCTTCGGTTTCTTCGCCCGGTACCCCGAAGATGACTTTTACGCCTTCGTTTTCAAGGCATTTGACGAATAGATCGGATACTTTCATAGGCCTTCCTTACTTTAAAGGGAAAGAGGAATAAGGGAATAGGGGGGAAAAGGAGGTTTTTTCAAAATTCCGGCTTCCCTTGATACCCCTATATCCCTATACCCTATACCTATACCCTAATTCAATATGATAATTAGCAGGGTTTTTTGCAAACAAAAATTAACGCGCTCCCCCGGGGAGGTGGTTGCCTTTAATACGCTCCCAGAGATGTCGCAGCTCAGGGAGGCGGTTTTCGAAGGAGGGGCGATCTGCGGTGATGCGTACCGGCCCGGCCGGATTCTCCGGATCGTATTCGACTTTGTAGCGAAAGACGAACGGCCCTTTGCCGTCACGAAAACCGCCCAATTGGCCGAAACGCAGGTCGTTGATGGTCAAACCTTTTACCTGGGGCGAAACCGTGTACCAACCTTTGGTGATGGCGAGCAGTCGCCGAACGCGGTCATTTTCTCGCAACTCGGCAAGCCATTCGTGATTTTTGCGGTAATAAAAAAGCGGCACGTCTTTGCTGTTATCCAAAAAGGAATAATGACAAATATAAAAACCGGCTTCGGTTTCGATGTTCGCGGTCCAAAGCAGGTTGTTAAACGGTGCCGGTCTGGTTGTGACCCTCGAATAGGAGATGTTCTTCGACTCCAGAATCTCCCGAAAGTTTTGAATCATAATCGTTTTATTCACGAGCGTCAGACCCAAATACAACGTGCTGAGTCCGAGGCCGATGGCGTTTAATTTTCTCCGGACGCGCCCGTCTTTTTTGACGCTCAACCAAATCAAACAGATCAACAGCGGCAGGGTGTAGAGCGGATCGACCACAAAAATGCTTTTAATCGCCACGCGATATTCGAACGGCCAAAAAAGCTGCGTGCCCCAGGTAGTGAACGCATCCAGCAGAGCGTGGGTGAACAGCCCCCAGAAAAACAGCTTGCTCCAGTCCCCCCGGTCCGCCTTTTCTGTTTTATACATTTTGGCCACGAGGTGACCCAACACCGGCGCCAAAACAATCGCAAATAAAATGGAATGGGTGACTCCCCGGTGAATCTCCAGGCGGGATACCGTATTCAGAAAATGGCCCGGAATGGCGTCGAGGTCCGGGATAGTGCCGGCGATCGCGCCCCAAAGCATGGCCTTGTTGCGGACTTTCTTGCCCAAAACGGCTTCTCCGATAGCGGCGCCCAAAGCAATCTGAGTCACGGAATCCATTTAAAAAAATCCTCCTATCCGAATGCTCACGCCGACAAGCACAAACAGAACCGCAAGCACGGTGACGGCGATGATATGCAGCGCGAGAAAATTCAGAGTGTGGGGCTGCAACCTGGGAATCAGCCGGAATCGCGCGTGGATTGCCAAAGCCAATGTCAAGGCCAGCAGGATCAGTTTTAAGGTGATATGCGCCGAAACGCGCTCGGAGAAATCGAACCACGCGGAAAAGTCCGGTAGAAAAAGATAGGCGAGCCACAACCCGGTAACGATTTGAAGGATCAGGGCGGGAATACCGATCTTTTCGAATTTTCTCTCGAACTGCGAGATCGCAGCGCTGTCTTTTCCTTTCAACGCTTTGGGTAGAAATCCCAGCGACAAAATTAAATGCCCTCCGGTCCAGATGGCCGCGGCTAAAATGTGAATTGTGATGAGAAAACCGTATTCTATAATATTATCTCTCCAGTGTTTGCACTTTTTTGCAAAAGAGTCACGGTATTTTCGTTACCGTTCTACTCAAGAAGGCTAAGGCTAAGGTTGAGGTTAAGGACTGCCAACCAGCCATGGGAATTGGCTTCGGAGCTTCGCCTCAGCCTTCGCCTTAGCCTGTGCGGCTTCTCCGCGCTGGGATTAGGTAAAAAAATTCCTGACTTTTTCTTTGAAGGCTTCCAACGCTGTCGGTTTTTTCTCGGACAAAAATGCATAAATCGCCTCCGCTACCTCCGGCGCTCGAAGATAGCCATAAGATTTGTGCGGATTCTTCTTGCCGTTATACGCATAGTCGCTTTTCACGACCACATCAACCGGCCCCACACCTGCGGCATTCTTCCCAAAGTCGTCGGCGAGGTTATAGTTCATGGCGACTCTGTCGTCTAGATCCGAAAAGTTGAGCCAAGCGGAGGTGATGTTTTCCGGCGCCGGGACTTTTTTCAGCTTTCGGAAGTCGTGCTGTTGCTCAGCTAAAATTTTTTTCATCACCGCCGGTAAGCCCAGCGGCGAACCCAGGGTGATAAAGGTATGAATCTTGATTTTCGGTACTACTTGTGTTAACACATCGTAAGCGATGATCGAGCCCATGGAATGCGCGATGAGCAAAATCGCCTTTTTGCGGTGTTTGCGCAAGGACTTCGCCAGCTCCTCTCGAATGCGCGTTTTAGCGTAAAGGCCGAAATCCTTTTTGTCGACGTTGGTCTGGTCGTAATACAGCGCCAAGTCTTCGAATTTCTTTCGAATGATGTAGTCGAAGATGCCGTCAAAATTGAAGAATTTATAGTCGCGCAAAAACAGCATATCCAGAATTTTTTCGATTAAAGCCAGCCGGGTTTTCTTAAAACGACTCGGGCGAAAGTGAGCCGGTTTTGCCTCACTGGGAACGTACGGATTGTCCAAATAAAGCGGATGCGACGGGTCTTTAATGCGGGAATTCAACGGTTCGGAATGCAAAAAGTGCGCCCAGTAAACCAGCTCAAATGGCAGCCTGCTCAAGGCGGGATGGCCGATTTTCTGCACCCCTTCTAAGATGGCCCATTTCCACCATTTTTCTGAAAGGTTACGGGGAGGTTTGTTACCCAGTCCGTGGATGCCGATGATTGCCTTTTTCTTCATCGCAGGAGTTTCGTCCCCAGTCGGAAGTCGTGCCAACGTTTGGCGGATTCTAAAGCCGAAATCATCACGTCTAAATCCCGGTAAGCTTGGGCGAACGAGACCTCAACGGGCTTGCCGAATCGAATCGCTTGAAAAAAATCTTCGAATTCTTCGCGATACCCCCAATCGCAGTCGATGGTTTCTTCGAGAACGACTTCTTCCGCTTTCCTGACTATGAGATTTTCGGTGTTTTCCAGGAACAGGGTGCCTTCTTTGCCGAGCACAACGAGCTGATTTTTCGAGATGCCGTCGACGCTGAAGTACAAGTTTAACACGCCGTGCACGTCACCCGGTGTCTCGAACTGGAAGCTGCAGGAGTCGATCTCACCAATGTTGGGGTTGACGCTTTTTGTGAACGCCTGTCCGGCGATGATGTCGCCAAAAATCAGGCGCAGCGCCGCGATGAAATGCACGCCGCCGTCCAGAACAAAGCCGCCGGGATACTCATGTTCGATACGCCATTGGGTTTGAGCGTACGGGTTGTTTGCATCGATACGCCGGAAAACGTCCCAAAAGGCGGCAAATGGGACGCCAATTATTCCCCCCCGTATGAGCTCGCGAACCCGTAAAAATCCTTTGTGGTAGTGAAAATTTTCCGCCACCATTTTGACTTGCTCAAACCGCTTTTCGTATTCCAGCATGGCTTGGGCTTGTTGCCTGTTCGCCGCCATCGGTTTCTCGACGATCACGTGTTTGCCTGCGCTTAGGGAGTCTTTTGCGATTTCGCAGTTTAACTGAATCGGCAGCGCGATGTCCACAGCCTCGATGTCCGGTCTCTGCAAAAGCTCGCGGTAGTCGAGCACGTATGGCACGCCGCCGACTTTTTGTGCAAAGGCTTTGGCCTTCGGTTCGGTGTTGTTGCAGACGGCTGTGATCTCGAATTGATCGCGTATTTTTTGCAAGGCCGTCCAGTGCAATTTGTTGGCCGCGATGCCGCAGCCGATGATGCCGAGTTTGATGGGAGGCAAGTTAGCTCCTTTCTGCATATTAGACACGTTATCAATCAGGCGATTTTGCTCTGCCGCCCGACCGCTGGGGAACGAATTTCCTAGCTGGCCGAAAAATATGTTTTCTGAGCGACGGCGCCCCCGCCGAGCGGCTTTTACTCCGACTCTGTGCCCAAAAAGCCCTCGGCGAGACGCCTTCGGGAAGTGATTTTGGACTTTTCGGCCAAGTTCCTGGCTACGCTACGAGATGTAAGGAGTTGTCCAAAAAGAGTAGAAAGGACTCTATCCTTTACGGAGACAAACGGGGACGTTTCTCCTACGTTGTGCAAACGCCTGAATCGTTACCCTCATTCATTTTGGTTTGTGTGCATGCTCTTCGATCTTCCATTCATTTTCACTTCAAATACGCCTTCGCCGCCGCCAGCAGCACCTCCGCATCCAGCCGAATTCGGTGGTCCGGATTCACGTATTGAAATTTGATTGTGCCATCGGGTCCCACCACAAACACCGCTGGCACCGGCAGCAAATGATGCCTCTCGCCGGAGGCTTTTTCGAGATCGATGCCAAATCCGCGATAGCGCCGCAACGTCTCCTCGTTCACTTTGTGTGCCAGCCCAAAGGCTTTGGAAGCCGTCATCTTGCTGTCGGAGACCAGCGTGTAGCTCAAGCTATGCTTGTCGACGCTTTTACGCAAGTTTTCCGGCTGGTCCGGGCTGACCGCGATGATTTGATACCCCATCTCCACGAGCTGCGATTCGATATTTTGCAGTTGACCCAACTGCGCGTTGCAGTACGGTCACCAACCGCCGCGATAGAAAATTAAAATTGTGGGTTTTTGGGCGATGGCGGCGTTGAGATCGAAGTCGCTGTCGTCGAGATTTTTCAGGGTGAGCTCTGGCACAGTTGAGCCGATCAACAATGGACGGATTTTTCTCGGCGAATCGGGCAGATCGTCGGAACGTGCCAGAATCGCCGTGAAAAAGATACAAATACTGAGTGTGGCCATAAAAAGTAAGCCTTTTATTAATAGACCTGGATTCACGATTGCCTCCCTTGTTTTACGGATAAGTGCGAAAGTACTTCAATTTGATACAAAACGCATGTTGCGCATTAATGCTTTCTTAACATCGTTTCGATTCGATCATAACCCTCGGGCCGGATGTTTCCGCCCTGGTCGAGCAACCTCTCTTCCGGAAATTTGGCCAATAACTTCTTGATTGCCTCACCGGTAGCCAATTTGCTGTAATCCCAGAGTCGCAGCACATTTTTGTAAGTTGACTGCAAAGCCTCGAGGACGTCCTTGACCGCCGTTACGCCCCCCGGGTTTTTCGATTCAATTTCTACTTCGTAGTGCTTCACCTGGGCATCGTTGAATCGGTAAACAACCGAGTCCAGCGCCAGTTCAGCCAGAATAGGTTCTCCATTGCCTTCCCCAGCAACGATATTTCGGATCTGTCTTCGGGTCGTTCGGTCCTGAATCACTTGCAAACCCCTATCCAGTAAACATTCCAGGGGTGGCTGTGTTGGCTGATGTTTTTTGCCTCTCGCTGACAGATGAATGTCGCATGCGCGAAGTTCGGCCAGAATCCGCATCAGGTTTTCAGAGCCCCAAACCAATTCGATTTCCCGACGGTTCACGCCGCCCCAATCCGTTCTTCTCGATGGGCCTTTCAGAGTCAACAAGGTGGCCTCGTCGATTTCACGCAGGCGCAGGCTCATTTTTTTGGCTTTCAACGCTTCTGAAGGTGTATCGAAGTAGAGATCGTAGAGATTCTGTTCGGGTGCTGGCTTGAGCCGGTAATCTGCGATTTGGGATACATCGGCTATTTCGGCGATAACGTACTGCGGCTGCGCGGAGCAATCTGACAAAACAATAATACACGAATGAGGTTTCCAAACCTCGATCCGGGACTTGCTCATAGCTTTTTGAAGTTCCGAGAACCAAAAAGAGAAAAAGACCGGCGCCGCAGCCAGCAAGTTGTTTGATGAAATTCAATTGAGGTTCCTCCGATATTGCATAGCTCAATATAAGGATTAAGGAATTGTAACGCAAGCGGGAACCGGTTTCTGCGTTTCATCTCTTGTAATTTTGTTTATGTTTTTTAAATTATGTAAAATTACTGGCCATTTCTCACAAAATCGGGGTGTCATAATGAAACAGACAATTTTGAAAAACATCAAAGTGCGAGTTTTTATTTCAGTATTCTTTTTTGGAATGAACGTGTTCTCCCATGCCCAAAATGGCAACAAAGATGAAATAGATGATTTAGCCGAGAAGATGGAAACGAAAGTGCTCGAATGGCGCCGCGATTTCCACCAGCACCCAGAGCTTTCCAATCGCGAGTTTCGGACGTCAAAAATCGTCGCTGCCCATCTGGATAAACTCGGTATGGAAGTCAAGACCGGTATTGCTCACACAGGCGTCGTCGGCGTGCTCAAGGGTGGAAAACCCGGGCCGGTGGTGGCTTTACGCGCCGATATGGATGGGTTACCTGTTTCTGAGCGTGTGGACGTTGTTTTTGCATCCAAGGAACGCTCCAGATATCGCAATCGCGACGTCGGAGTGATGCATGCGTGCGGCCATGATACTCACATCGCTATCATGATGGGCGTCGCCGAGGTTTTGTCCGAAATCAAAGAACAATTACCGGGGACTGTTAAATTTATTTTTCAGCCCGCTGAGGAAGGCGCGCCCCCGGGAGAGGAGGGAGGCGCCCGGCTGATGATCAAGGAAGGCGTGTTCGAAAATCCGGCGCCGGAGGCCATTTTCGGACTGCATATCAACTCGAAAACGGAAGTGGGGACTATCAAATACCGGCCAGGCGGGACCATGGCCGCAGCGGATCGATTTAGTATCATGGTGAAAGGCAAACAAACCCACGGCTCGACCCCGTGGACCGGCGTGGATCCCATCGTGGTCTCAGCGCAGATCATCATCGGCTTGCAAACCATCATCAGCCGGCAGACGGAGCTGACCGAGGATGCGGCGGTGATCACCGTCGGCAGCATTCACGGCGGCGTACGCAACAACATTATCCCCGAGGCAGTGGAGATGGTGGGAACCATACGCACGTTGAATACGGACATGCAAAAGAAGATTCACGAGAAAATCCGGTTGACCGCTGCCAAGATTGCAGAGAGCGCGGGAGCGATCGCGGATGTGAATATCACGATTGGCGTGCCAGTCACTTACAACGATCCCGATCTGACAGCGAAAATGCTGCCGACATTGCAGGCAGTGGCTGGAAAGGAAAACGTCATTCAGCGCAAGGCTATCACCGGAGCGGAGGATTTTTCCTTTTTTCAGCAAAAGATTCCAGGGTTTTATTTTTTCTTGGGCGGTATGCCGAAAGGGATGAAACCGGAAGAAGCGGCGCCGCATCATACGCCGGATTTTTATATCGATGAGAGCGGATTGATCCTGGGGGTGAAGGCCTTGAGTAGATTGACGATCGATTATATGGAAGGGAAAAAGCAAGATTGAAGCGACAGGATGGTATAGGCGCTTAAATTTTATAGACGATCTACCTAAATTCGAATATAAGTTTAAATAAGATACTTAGCGAAGGCGATCTCGCCGAGCGTCCTAGACACTTTTCGGTCATCCTCTGTTGGGATAGTTGGCAACATATTTCTGTCAGGTCGACTCTTTTCACACTATCAAAGTGCTGGCGTATGAACCGCTCGGCGAGGACGCTTTCGCTAAGTAGTGTCTGAACGAAATCTGTGCAATCCTTTAATCTGTGTGACTCAGCGGTTCAGACTTTTTTTTCGGTTGCCGTCCTTGTGTTCAGGCTTTCGCCTGTCTGAAGAAAGCCTCTCTAACTTAGCAGCTTGAACAGAATGCCGACCAGCACCGCCATCTGGGTAATCCAGAATCCAAATGTCCATTTGAGCAGGCTGGCTCTGACTTTTTCGATTTCGGTACGATTCTTTTCAACTTCCAGCGTTAAGTCTGCTCGTACTTTCTCGATCTCAGTGCGATTCTTTTCAACTTCAAGCGTCAAGTCTGCTCGTACTTTCTCGATTCCGGTTTTCATTTCCGCTCGTACTTTCTCGATTCCGGTTTTCACTTCCGCTCGTACTTTCTCGATTCCGGTTTTCATTTCCGTTCGTACTTTCTCGATTTCCGCCCGTACTTTCTCGATTTCCAGCTTCAGCTCATAGATATCCTTTTGGGTTGCGACATCGACGCGCACCCGCGACTCGAAGTAATCCAGAACTTTGTAAGCTTCCTCGTCGCCAAATTTTGACTTTAGTATCGCTAAAGTCTCTTCACGTGAATCCATCGGTTTTT
>JBHHWX010000044.1:0-20103 GCA_046756745.1 bacterium
GCTGAAGTAGTTTAATTTGTTTACTGAGAGCCTTCCCGAGCATAACCAATCGATCTGCTTTGATACCTCCCGAAGTCGAACCTGCACAGGCGCATTGTAAAGAAAAGAAAATAAGTAAAATTTGAGCCAGTGCTGGCCATAAAGCGGTATCTGTATTGGCAAAACCCGTCGAGGTTCCGATAGAAATGATTTGAAAAGCAGAGTAGCGCAAAGCCTCTGTCCAACTCTGAGATTGATTTGCATGGATATTTATCGTCGTTATCAGGACGCCAATCAGAAGCGCCGCAATGTAGTACCTCACAATGGTAGATTTCCAGAGATTTCTCGGCTTTTCAAAAACAGCCGAGAACAAAAGAGCAAAATGGATTCCGGAGATAACCATAAATAGGATGACGACGCTTTCGATTGCCAGGCTATCATAATATGCAATGCTGGAATTCTTCGGCGAAAATCCGCCGGTGGCAATCGTTCCAAAAGAATGGGTAATGGCATCAAACAGATTCATTCCGCACAGTAGAAGAGCAATCGTTTCAAGCAAGGTTAAACCCACATATATGCTCAATAGGATTTTTACAGTTGTCTTGGCATTATAGCGGAAATTTTCGCGGGCGAGGGGGGACATTTCGGAGCGGTACAAAACCATTCCTGCAATCCCCATGGATGGTAAGACAGAGAGCACAAATAGGATGATCCCCATCCCTCCGATCCAATGTGTCGCGGAACGCCAAAATAATAATCCGAGCGGCAGAGCTTCAATGTTTTTGAGAATGGTGGAGCCGGTTGTGGTATAGCCGGACACGCTTTCAAACCAGGCATGGGTAAAGGTGAATTCACCGCCCCAAAGCACATAGGGCAGGGCGCCTGAAAGACAAGACAGCAGCCAACTTGACACGACAATAATCAAACCCTCGTTGTTGGTTATATGTCTGGATGGAGGAACGAAAATCAATGGGAAGGCGCCGAAAAGAGCAGAGACCAGAGAGCTGTAAAGAAGTGGAAATAAGGCCGACTCGGAATGAATTGCCGAAATAATTGCGGAAATGAACAAAAATAGCGCATTCAATAAAAGGACGAATCCAACATATCTTAGAATGACATGCAGTCTCATTTTTCCGGCTCAGGCGTTTTAATCAGTTCGCTTAATGTTTTTATAGCAGATGTCAAATCTGAAAATTCATCCTTTGTTTCTATCTCGACATGAAAGGGTAATCTGTGGTCTATGAATTTTTTGACGGCGTCTGTGATTTTAACAATCGGACCTACCACATAGAAATTAACAAAATAATTGAAAACAAGCGTAAAAACTAAAGCGGCTATAATGGCCACGATTCCAGGCATAACCGCGCGATTGGCTCTGTTGTGCAAATCCGAGGCTGTTTGATAGATAATTTTTTCGTTAAGAAGTATCAAATTATCAACAGCATCTTTTGTATCAAGAAAGGCTCTGTGCACATGTTCAAAGTACCAATCCAAATCTCCTTCTTTCTGCGTATCGACAATAGGTTTCTGCCATATATCTTTAAAAGTCTGATAACTTGATTTGATTGCATCGAGGTGGGCTTCTTCCCCGGGAATGGTTAATTTGGCAAGAGCCACTTGAAAGCCTTGTTGGAATAAACTGTCGGCATCGCCCATGATGGCTCTACCTTGCTCCCATTTTCCTAAGAGGAGTAATAAGAGAGCGCTATCTTCCCTTTCCAGGGCTTCCGTCATTTTTTTTGCAGCGTTGATACTGGTATAGTTATCATCTAACAGTTTTTGAACGGAGGTTCCTATCGATCTTAATTCGTAAATCGACCAAACCCCGGCAATCAGAAGCATCATCGCTAAAATCAAAAATCCAGATAATATTTTTAATCGTAAGCCCATTTATGCTCTCCAATCATTTAAAGTATGTCGCTGCCGAGTTTTCCGCCGTTCCTCAGTTCGACGCATGAACTTGCTTAGACTGGCCTTTCATGTATTGCCCGTCTACTGAGGTGGGCAACCCAGTTTCGAAGCTGACGCTCATGAGAACGGGTCGTGAGAAGCACCAGGAAATCTCCGGGTTCGATGACGGTATGGCCGCGGGGGATCACCTCCCGGCCGGCGCGGCGGAGCATGGCGATGATACAGTGATCCGGCAGGGCAAGGTCGCGGATTTTCTTAAAACAGAGTTTGGATTGCTCCGGCCGAACCTCGACTTCTATTTGGACGGAATCCGTGGAATGGGTCGGCAGCCCCAAGCCGGTCTTCGCCAGCAGACGTTGATGTTCATCAACCAGCTCGTGGTAGGCCCAGAGAATTTCACTGCGTCGCAGCACGCCCAGCAGTTTCTGCGAATTTTCCTTGTCAACCACCGGAATCTGATGGACATCTTTTCCCATTATTTGGCGCAGGACCACTCGAAGCGTCTCATGAGGCGTAGCGTGTATCAGATCGGTCGTCATTATTTCAGAGACCCTACTGTTTTGTATGTGGCCGTCAACTAAAGCCCTTTCGATGTCATACTCGGTGACGATCCCAACAAGACGATCATCCGAATCGAGAACCGGGCAACTGCGAATGAGGTTCTTGCGTAAGAGTCGCACTAATTTGCTGACCGTCATTTCCGGATGCACGGACGTGTACTGGGTCGTCATGGCGTCCATAACCAGAATCGTATCGAGAATGCTGACCTCCGTTTTGGGATGCGCGAAGCCGCCGCGCCGTCGCAGCTTGAGGGTGTAAATCGAGTCCGGGTTGAGTCTTGACGCAATCAAGTAACTCACCACCACCGACAGCATAAGCGGAAGAATAATCTTGTAGTCATCGGTCATCTCAAAAACGATGAGAATAGAGGTGATGGGAGCGTGGGCCGATCCTGCAAACAGAGCGGCCATGCCAACGAGTGCATAGGCGCCGGCAGGCGCTGTGATAGCGGGAAACAACTGATTGACCAGCAGGCCGAAAGCGCTGCCGGCCATGGCCCCAATGAATAACGATGGGGCGAAAACTCCGCCCGAGCCCCCGGCGCCGAGCGTGATCGAAGTGGCAAACATTTTCAGCACGAGCAGCAGCAACAAAAGTCGCATCGGCAGAGCGCTCTGAAGTGCCATCTCGACCCCTTTGTAGCCGACGCCAAAGATATGTTCGCTGCCAAAGAAGCCCAGCGCACCGATGACGAGCCCGCCGACTAAAGCCTTAAAAGCGGGGTGGCTTTTCCAGCGCGCAAATCCGTCCTCGAAAAAATACACCGAGCGCATGTAGGTTAACGAAATCACGCCCACAAGCAGACCGAGAACCAGGTACAAAGGAAGCTCCCAGGGGCTTTGCAAGACAAAGGGGTGGCTCAGGGCGAAGGCCGGTTGTTTACCCAGGAATGCATGGCAAACGGCTGTCGCGGTCACCGAGGAGATCACCACCAGCCCAAACGACCGGGCGGCGAAATTGCCCAAAATGATTTCGAGCGCAAATAGCACACCGGCGATTGGAGCGTTAAACGTGCCTCCGATCGCTCCGGCGGCGCCGCAGGCGACTAAAATTTTCACCCCCGATTCCTGCAGACGCGCCGCTTGTCCGACGGCGCTGCCGAGCGAACAGCCGATCTGAACGATCGGTCCCTCACGACCGACCGACCCTCCGGAGCCAATACACAATGCGCTGGCAATGGCTTTGACCAGACCGACGCGCAATGGAATTCGCCCGCCTTCCCTCTTGACCGCGTATTGCACCTCGGGAACGCCATGGCCTTGAGCCTCAATCGCCCACCGCCTGATCATAGCCGAGACGATCAGCATTCCGATAGCAGGCACCACGATGATATAGCTTTTTTCTATATGCAGAAAATCAACCTGTGCGCTTAATTGTCCGCCGACATCGAAGAATAGCCGGTGCGCAGCCTGGATCAGGTACCGGAATGCGATAGCCCCAAAACCAGCCAGCAAGCCAACAATGGCTGCGAGCACGACCGGCATGACGTTCTGGGAATTCTGAATCCTATTGGTAATGGACTGTAACGTGGTTTCCTTCACTTCAGTTGCTCTTTTACAATCAGAAAGCCGACCATTCCTTTTTTTTCATGCCCGTCTTTACCACAAAAAAATTTGTATTCGCCAACTTTTGTCGGTATGATCGTAATTGTCACTCCCTTGCCGCCAGGAACTTTTTGCTCGACTACATTAAGATCGGCGTCCGGAGCGATTAAGTTGAAATCATGGGGGATGATTCCCAAAAACCCGGATCGTTTCTTAAGGGTTAACTTCAACGGTTTACCCACCTCCGTCTCAATTCGGCTCGGTTCAAAATAGAAATTTCTCAAAATAAGCTCTGCCATGAGGGTATCGTCTGAAGCCATCCTGGCCAGCTCTGTCGTTGGCGGCACTTTCAGACCTGGAGTACCACAGGCTAAAAATACAAAAAGAAACAGAAATAGCAAGTCCCTTATCATTCTTGTTTGCATTTCACACCTCCTTATTTTTTAAGCGCCTAATTGCAAGAATTCCATATAATTTTCCGGCGTGACAACCGTGGTTTTCGATTCCGGATAAGCGTTCAGAAAAGTTTTAGGGAATCGTTTTTGTCGTGCGGCGCTCCATTTGAATTCGCAGGCGAGCATTTTACCATCACTCTCCTCGATGTAATCGATTTCCTGTTGTTGCGTCGTTCGCCAGAAATAGCGTTGGACAAACTTAACTTGATTATTCAGCCACTTAAGACGCTCGCTAACCACAAAATTTTCCCATAAATATCCGATATCAGAGCGCAATGCCGGTGGATTAAAATTGAAGATGATGGCGTTGCGAACCCCGTTGTCGTAAAAATAAATCTTGCGCGATTTTTTTAGCTCATTGCGGACATTCCTGCTGAACGAGCACAAGCGAAAAACCACGAATGTTTTCTCCAAAATTTCAATATAGCGCTGTACCGTCACTGAATCGATCTGGAGCAATCGTGCTAGTTCATTAAAAGAAACTTCCGATGCGACCTGAAGCGCTAACGCTTCCAATAGTTTCTCTAAAACTTCGGGACGTCGTAATTCGCGAAATGCCAAAACGTCTTTGTACAAATAGCTATCGCTAAGATTTTGCAGAATTTCTTGTTCCTCTCCAGGATGGTTAATGACATCGGGATACATACCATAAATTAATCTTTGTTCTAAATGACGTTCTTCCTCCAGAAAATTGGTGTGCACCACCATCTCCTGCGTTGCGATTGGGAGCAGGAAAAGCTCATACTTTCGCCCGGTGAGCGGCTCATTAATTCGGTTGGCAAGATCGAATGCCGAAGAACCCGTGGCGATAACTTGCACGTGCGCAATTTGATCAATGATGAGTTTAAGAGTTAAGCCAATATTTTCAACGCGCTGTGCCTCATCTATCAAGACCATCTTCGCCGGGCCAATCAGGCTTTTCAAGGCGGAAGAAGAAACATCCTGCAATCGTTTGCGAATGTTTGGTTCATCGCAATTAAGAAACAAGGTTTTGACAGTACTGTCAGAAGCAATTCGTTTAAGTAAAGTGGTTTTACCTGACTGACGCGGCCCCATAATGAGGATCGCTTTCCCTTTGAAAATACGCGTCTGGATGGATTCGTGCAATATTCGCGGTATCATCTAACCCTTGGTAACAGAATCAATCATAATTTATCGAGAAAATTATGGATTATAATCATCAAAAACAATAACTATTTTAGATTATACTCATTAATATGCCGGTTTCTTGCAAGCAAGAGCAGACTCCAACGGATAGAAACAACCCAACGAATGAGAATTGATCTCTGGTGGGTCAGCACCTTTTCATTTGTTGAGAGGAATCGGTTACAGGTGGGTGGCTGTCATTCAGGGTAGTCATTCGTTGGCTGTTCAGGCTTTAGCGTGTTTTTGTGCCGCCCCTCCCAGAGCAAGCCCCGATTCCTTAATTCTATAGTAGATGAGTCAGGGCAAGCTGAAGCTTGTACACCGCCACCTACCCGAAACTGACCGATTCCTATTGAGAAGCTTTTTTCCTTGATTTTGCCCAAAATACAAACTATTATTAACATAAATCTCCCAAATCCAGGATAGGAGAATAATGTCGCTATAGCAAAAGGAGGGAAAATGGTTCCTATTGTGAATATACTGCAAAAAGGTGACCCTCTCTTGATTCTTAGAAAAATGCTCGTTTCAAACGAGCATATAACTCTTCAATAATCAGTATTTTTATCATCGAGTAAGAAGGTCTCCTTTACATCGCAAGGGCGTGTGCTATGAACAGAAAATGCACGGGTAGTGACTTTGACGACATTTTCGAAATTATTAACGACGGCGCCGGGGCGTATAAAGCGATTATCCCGGATGACCAATGGCATGACCCTTACATGCCGAGAACTGAGCTGCAACAGCAAATCGATGCCGGAGTTGAGTTTTGGAGTTATCAGGAGGGAGACGTCCTGGTCGGCGTGATGGGCATACAAAATATCAAGGAGATGACATCTCCTATAATGATGAAAATGTAGTAACTATTGAGTTTAAAAAAATTGGAAGTGACTCTATTGAGGGGTCGTATACATACCAGAATAATTACGGAACGATTAGGGCAAGATCGTATAACGACTTGATAATAGCCGGCAAATGGTTTGAACGCAAGAAGAATCAAGAATATCATGGATCTGGGAACATAGAATTCATTATGTTTCGAGATGGAAAGTCCTTTTTAGGAAGGTATACAAGAGATTGGGAACAACATGATCTGTACCATATTTGGAAAGGTACGAGAAAAAGAGGTTACTAAAACACTGTGTTGAATTTTCGAGCGGCGACCTATGTATACAATACTTCGAAATCTGATCATCGTGCTCATAAATCTCTGTCTTTTTCTGGCAACAGCGGAGGGACAAGCCCGGCGCGATCTCACAAGTCTCAGGTGTTTTGATGAGAGGCATCCACCACCGACTATTGCCGGCGGCATGTCCGTCGAAGTCATGGCTTCCCCAGCGGGCGCTGCGAATCGTCACCCGGAGAAGAAAGCTTGGCCTGAGAATTTAACTCACGAAGATTTCGAAAAACGAAACAAGCTTCCCAACGAGATTGTACAAGATAATCCGGGCGTCACGATATGGACCACGAGCTTTTGGGAGGGATGGTGGGAAGTCGGATGCGCAGTTGAGCCTTCTGACGAGAAAAAGGTCGTGCTTACTGTCCATTACAATGGCTTTGAGAGTGCAACCTGGTTCTGGCGGGAGCGGTCAGGCCGTATCGTTGATGAAATAAACCAGGGTCTTTTCCCACATGAGCAAGGACACTTTGATATTGTGGAGCTCGGTCGTAGGCGTTGGCAGAATCGGGCTGAAGAAGCCGATCAAGCGTTGATTGAATTGGCGGCACAAGGGCAGTTTAATCTCAGGTTAGTCGATTTCTCCTCCCCGGACCAAACTTCAATATCAAAAAAGGCTCGCGAGCTGATTGAACGCCTGGCAAGCCAACTGGGACTCAAGAACATACTTCACCGATTCGCCCGGTTCAAGTTGATAGACGCCGGGTGGGCAGAAGGAGTCACCGAGGTTTATGAGCTTCAGACAAAATACGGTGCGGATAGCCAAGAGCAGGAGCGTTGGAACAATGAGATCGATAACATGTTTGACGGGAAGATAATGTCTGATTCTAAGCCTGAATAGTTTCTGAAACTCTGAGAGGATTTCACAATGGTAAATATCCGGTTTTGTGTTTATTCTTTTCTGTTTTTGTCTTCAATAAGTGAGGTGGCATTCGCGGGCAAACCAACGCGCACGGCCATGGATTCCATTCGTCCTCAAGATGTTCGCCGCCATATCAACTTTCTGGCTTCCGATTCTTTAAGAGGGCGCAATACACCAGGGCAATATCTGGATACCGCTGCCGCTTACATCGCCGAGGCATTCAAGAGTTATGGATTAGAACCACTGGACGGCAGTTATTTCCAACAGTTTCATTTGGATCAAATCCATCTCGGGACGGATAATTTCTTCACACTACGCGACTCTGACCATTCAGACACTTCTTTTCAAATAAAGCGTGACTTTATGCCGTTTGAATTCACGGCACATCGAGAAATCGCGGGTGCACTTGTGTTCGCTGGTTACGGCATCACAGCGCCCGAACTCAATTACGATGATTATGCCGGGTTGGACGTCACAGGTAAAGTCGTTGTGGTTTTGAAGCATGAACCTGGGGAGAAAGACCCGAATAGCGTATTTGAAGGAGAGAATATAAGCGTTCATGGAATTAATCGTACTAAAGTAGAGAATGCCATTGCCCATGGCGCGGCCGGGATCATCATTATGACCGACCCCTTAAATCATCGTTCGCTGCGACCGCGTGGATTCCCCTGGCCGTCCTTATATAAAAATATCCCGAATTCGGCTATCGCGTACACATTGGCCCTGCTTAAAAAAAAGAAAATTCCGGCGATTCAAGCCGGGAAAGCGCTGATGAAAAAGCTATTTGTCAGCATCGATAGTTTAAAAGCTTTGCAGAAAAGAATCGATGCCACCTTGTCCCCACATTCGTTCGAATGGCAAGGGAAGAGCGCGGCGATTCAGACCAGCATCAAGGTCGTCTCTCATGCGACTCAAAACGTGGCAGCGCTTCGCCAAGGTCGCGATCCGGATCTGAAAAAGGAAGTCATCATAATCGGCGCTCACTACGATCACGTCGGAATAAAATTAGGTGAAATTAAGGACGGGGAGGATTATATTTATAACGGAGCAGATGACAATGCTTCCGGGACCGGAGGGCTGCTTGAAATAGCCGAGGCTTTTTCAAAAACAGAACCTCCCAAACGCAGCGTGATTTTTATTGCTTTTGCCGGCGAGGAAAAAGGGCTGTTTGGGTCCCGATATTATACTGAAAAACCGCTGTGGCCGTTAACTCAAACCAAAGCGATGTTGAATATGGATATGATCGGTCGTAATCAGGGCGATAAAGTCTCCATTATTGGATACGCAAGAAGTCCTGAGTTGAACACAATCAATACAGAAGAGAACCAATACGTGGGCTTGAAGCTGCAATACGATGGCGAGCAGTTCTTCCGGCGTAGCGATCATTACAGTTTTGCACGCAAGAATATCCCGGTCCTCTTGTACAACACCGGAATTCATCAAGACTATCACAAGGTTACAGACAATCCGGATAAGATCAATGAATTCAAAATCTCGATGATCAGCAAGTTAGTTTTCCGAACTGCTTGGCGGGCGGCAAACAGCACTCGAGAATTTTCATATATTGAACCCAATTAAGGAGGTTTTATGAAGAACATGGGGATGTTGAGCCAGATTTTGTTACTGTCTCTTGTCAATGTTGTGTATGCAGGGGACGCTTATAAAATTCAGTACAATTTCAAAAAGGGGACAGCACATCGCTATCAAATAACTTCGAGCAGTGAGTCCGTCCAGGAAATTATGGGTTCGGAGCAAATAAGCGAGTCGGAATCCAAAGCTCAAATCACTGTTTCTGCTGTTGGCGTCGATGACAACCGCAATTTTAATATTACTGTCGTGTATGATGCCCTGGAAGTGGATGTGTTTGCCACGGGTATGGACTCGACATTCAAAAATCCGCCTGGGATTGTAGGAAAAAGAGTCAAGAAAGTCATCAAACCGGATGGAGATCAGCTCGAGTCGACTGAATTGGACTCTTTTGGGGTGCTGCAATTCGCACCGATGTTTACCAGCGATCGCGAGATTTTACCCAACCTGCCGAACGTCGAGCTTAAAATGAACGAAGCTGTCACTGCCACCGACGTGGATAGTACCAATGCCTTTGGCGGGCAAGTCATTACAAATTCCAAGTCCGAATACACCCTGCATGGTAAAGAGGACATGGCCGGTTATGAATGTTTAAAAATCTCGTACAAAAGCACGGTCACCCTCACTGGCAGCGGCTCCCGGTTTGGCGCTGACTTTTCAATCGAAGGCGATGGGGGTTCCACCGGCGTGATGTTTTTTGCTCACAAACAGGGCATCCTGGTAAGCACGGAATCGACAACCGATATGGAAATAACTGTTGCAATCACCGGTCCGCAAAATATGACCATCCCTATTAGTCAGACGTCTGAGTCCACATTCAAATTGATTCAGTAGAGTCTGAACGAAAACTATTAACAAAGCTGTCATTGCGAGGCGTTTTTTGCCGAAGCAATCTCATGCCGTGCCTAATAAGGAGATTGCTTCGCTGAGAAGCGCTCGCAAAGACATCAAAAACAAGTTTTCGTTCAGACACAAAGTAACACTAAGCGCTCTGATCTAAAAACGTAAAAACCGGGGATATCCCGTTGTTTAAAAATGATAGCTCAAATACAGAGAAAAACCCAAATGGCTGTTGTTTTCAGTTTGTTGGCTCTTCTTTCTCTTGCTTGTCCCATGTATTCGCAAGACGCCGATCGGCTGCCTGCGCAAGAGTTTGCAGACCGGCGACTTGCGGTTCTGGAGCACATGCCGGACAGCTCGGTAGCGATTTTCCGATCCGCTGTCGAAAAAATACGCTCCAAGGATGTGACCTTTGAGTTTCGTCAGAACAATAATTTCTATTACTTGACCGGCATTCCTGATCCCAAGTGCATTTTAGTGCTGATGAAGCCTGGCGTCGAACTGGAGAGAGAATTCGTTGCTGAAATCGTGTTTGTTCCCAAAAGAAGTCTGATGATGGCAACCTGGTTGGGGAAATCAGTTTCTGTAAACGAAGCAAAAAACGTATACGGGTTTCGCACGGTTTTGTCTACGGTGACATTTAAAGATACGCTTGCGACACTTCTGATGGAGAAAAAACGTCTTCTCTATGATTTTCCAACGCATTCTGCCTGGGATATTTTCAGCGCTCAGCCGGCAAGCCAGCAAACGGCCAAACAACTTTTTGGGGAAGCCTTTCCTGATTTAAAAATTGAATCGCCATCCGCTATCCTCGCCCGTTTGCGTCAGGTTAAATCTCCTGCTGAGATACGGCTGTTAAGAAAGGCAATTGAGATAACCAGCGAGGCGCACAAAGAAGCGATGCGCAGAGTCCGGCCTGGGATGTACGAATATCAAATAGAAGCGATTATCGAGTATGTGTTTAAACTGTACGGGGCCGAGTCCCCTGCTTTTCCCTCAATCATCGGTTCCGGCCCAAACTCGACGATCTTACATTACTGGAAAAATCGTCGAAAAACCAAAGACCACGACCTGGTGGTCATTGACATCGGGGCAGAGTATCACGGCTATTCCGCAGATGTGACACGAACCATTCCCATGAGCGGCATATTCTCCGAACAGCAGCGAGAGATCTATGAAATCGTCTTGCGGGCACAGAAAGAAGCCCTGGAGACGGTCAAGCCCGGGGTTACACTCAGTGAGATTCACAAAGTTGCGAAAGGAGTGATCTCCGCTGCTGGATATGGAAAATATTTTATTCATGGCACCAGTCACTATCTCGGTCTGGATACACACGATGTCGGTATTCGTGGCAGTGTATTGGCGCCGGGCATGGTGTTAACTGTCGAACCGGGTATCTACATTCGTGAAGGCGCAGACATCGACACGAGCTACTGGAACATTGGCGTCCGCATCGAAGACGACGTCTTGGTCACTGCCGAGGGGTATGAGCTGCTGTCGAAAAGCTCGCCCCGGGAAATCGAAGATATCGAGGCTCTCATGAAAGAGACACGGTCATTATCGCTGCCATTACCCAAATAACTTCTTTGTTACAAATTCTTACTAACTATTTCATCCCTGACATCCGATAACTGAAATAAGAGTTAATAAAACTCATCAAATTCATATTTCAGTTGGAGGATTTATGAAATTGCGGATTGCTTCCCTCGTATTGCTATGGATGGCTTCCTCCTTGCCGGCATCTCCTGTTATCGAAAAAAAAGTCTATGACATATCAATCATGTCAAAAGGGGCGGGGCCGAAGTTTTATCTGGATTATGCCTGTTTTCAAGGGTTCGAGAAGCTCACCTACGTTGAATTTTATTTACAAGTACCCTACCATGAGTTACAATTCATAAAACACAAAAAGAAATTTAAAGCCAGTTATGAGTTCGAGCTCAAGATAGTCGATCAAGATAATCAAGTCATCGAACATAAAAAAAATTATGATACTTTTGAAGTCGGCACTTTTACGGAAACCGAATCCCTGCAAAGAGCCCGCATTTCGTTACTGGCGGTGACACTTGCACCAGGAGATTATGATCTCGAGATCATCCTGCTTGACACGGAAACCCGATATAATACACAAGTTGAAAGGCCTTTTCAGGTGAAGAATTTCCAATTGTCGAACTTACTCATCAGTGATATTCAATTCAGCCAAAAGATTAAACCTGCTGAAGAAGGCCAACCGTATGTTAAGTGCGGTCGTTATATCGAACCGATTGCCATGCGAAATTTTGGACACGGTACGAATGAATATTTTTATGTTTATTTTGAGGTCTATAATCTCAATACAAAGGCCTCAGATGGAACAGACGAAACCGAACACGTCTATACAACGGAATATATCTTTTCTGATGAAGCCGGTAAAAAAATTGCTCACCTGAAACGGGATATTCCAAAACCTGGCCCAACTTCAGCTCACAGTTTACGGTTTGGCGTTGAAAAGTTGAATAGTGGTCTCTACACATTGCAGATACGAATTCTCGACGCTGCTACCGGCCAGACTTCAGCAACGTCAAAGTCGTTTCGTATTTTGGAAATTCCCGTTTCGGTGAGTCAACTTTAAGTCAAACGAATCTCGTAATTAGTATTTAGAATTTTCTTTTCGCTGTGCCCCGACGCTCGTCGGGGCTATCTTATCGCAGCACCATCTGCAAAGACTGCGTCCCTTTCCCTGTCATTCCAGCATGCTTTAAGTGGGAATCTCATGTCGAAGCCTCAGACAACAACTTTCTGGCGTCCGGCCACATCTCCGGAATGCCGCTGTTGCAAATACAGTTGACATATAGAGATTTGGGAATGGCCAAAAATAATGGCAAATTATCAAATTATATATGCATTTTCTTGACATTTTATCTACAATTTTGTAGAATGACAGCTAATTTGCAAAATGACAGCAGGTATTAAAGTGAAGCCGAATAAAAACAAGACGCCGGATATTAATCTTAATCTGAATGTCCGCGGGTTACCTCAGTCAGCAACTTTAGAAATCAATGAACGAAGCGCAAAGCTGGTTGAGAAGGGGAAAAGCGTTTTTAAACTTGGACTGGGTCAATCTCCCTTCCCCGTGCCAGACCCTGTCATCCGCGCGTTGCAAGAAAACGCCCATCAGAAGGCATATTTGCACGTAAAGGGTCTCCCGGAATTACGGCAAGCAGTTGCAGAATATCATTGCCGCACACAGGGCTGTGACTACACCGGGGAAGATGTGCTGATTGGTCCGGGGTCAAAAGAATTGATGTTTTTACTTCAACTTGTTTATTACGGGGATTTGGTTATCCCGACGCCAAGCTGGGTGTCCTACGCCCCACAAGCACATATCATCGGCAGGCACATTCGTTGGCTCCCGACTCATTTAGGGCATGGCTGGCACCTCACTCCCGAGGAAATCGAAAATTTGTGCCGAAAAGATCCTAACCGTCCCAGAATCATCATATTGAATTACCCTAACAACCCGAGCGGCGGAACGTATCGTAAGGAAGAGCTCAGAGCTCTGGCACACATTGCTCGTAAATACCGGGTCATTTTGTTGTCTGACGAAATTTACGGTGAGTTGCATCATTACGGCCAGCACATTTCAATCGCACGCTATTATCCGGAAGGTACGATTATCAGCTCCGGCTTGAGCAAATGGTGCGGGGCAGGAGGATGGCGGCTTGGGACCTTCGTCTTTCCCCCTTCCTTGCATTGGCTACTTGAAGCCATGGCGGTTGTCGCGAGCGAAACTTTTACCGCGACGTCCTCTCCAATCCAGTACGCTGCGGTCACGGCTTTCCATGGCGGCGTCGAGATCGAAAATTATTTGATTCAATCCAGAAGAATATTAAGAGCGTTGGGTAAATTCTTATCACAAAAGCTGCGCGATACCGGAGTCGTGGTACCGGAGCCAAAAGGCGCCTTCTATCTTTTCCCGGATTTTGGACCTTTTAAAGAACATTTATTATCGCGGGGCATCACGACCAGTACAGAATTATGTCGGCGTTTGTTAGAGGACACAGGCGTCGCGCTTCTGCCGGGAGCCGTGTTTGGAAGACAACCTGAGGAGCTGACCGCACGCTTAGCCTACGTCGATTTTGATGGCAAGCGCGCCATTGCGGCGGCTGAAAAAATCCCTCAGGGAAAGGTGCGCGATGTCGATTTTCTGAAAACAAATTGCAGCAATCTTTTAACAGCAACAAAGCACATTTCAGAATGGCTTCATAAAGACTGACCTGTCACTCATGAAAGCTCCACTTTGGAAACCTTCTGAAGATGTCATTCTCAACTCCAGGATGACAACTTTTACGAACTGGCTTAATCGAAAGCTCAGCACGTCTTTTTCTGACTACCCAACCTTGCACAAATGGACGACTGACAACATCGCGGATTTTTGGGAAGCGTATTTCGAGTTTTCAAAAATTATATACGCTACTCCCCATGAAAACGTCGTGCAACCACAAGACATGCCTGGCGCCAAATGGTTTTCCGGAATGTATCTGAATTTCACAGAAAATATATTTCACACGAATTTAACAAAAACCGCCCTAATCTATCAAATTGAACGATCTTCAAAAAATGCTGAGCCGGACGGCTCTTATACCGGGGAAGTCACTTATGACAAATTACGAACATTGGTGTCCAGGTGTGCCCGCGGGCTTAAAAAAAACGGCATCAAAAAGGGGGACCGGGTTGCCGGCTACGTTGCCAATGTTCCCGAAGCTGTTGTCGCTTTTTTAGCATGTGCCAGTATAGGCGCGGTCTGGAGCAGCGCCTCACCGGATTTCGGATTAAATGCACTCTGCGACCGGCTTGGCCAGATAGAACCCAAACTCCTGTTTGTCAGCACACACTATAAATACGGCGGCAAGATTTATCGAACGGATGAAACCGTTCGCCAATTACATGACAAGCTGCCATCGGTCGCCACCATCGTTTCTATCCCTTATCCGGTCGCCAAAGCAAACACTCTCGGAGATGTTGACTGGGAACGTTTTCTGGGACCGGACGATACGCCCACGCTGACCTTTGAACACGTGCCTTTTGAGCATCCACTTTACATTCTCTTTTCATCGGGAACGACCGGCGCCCCCAAATGCATCGTCCATGGCACAGGAGGGCCTTTGTTGCAGCAGAGGAAAGAGCTGGAGCTGCACAGCAATATCACTGAAAAATCCTTTTTACTTTTCTTCACCACTTGTGGCTGGATGATGTGGAACTGGCAGGTGAGCGCTTTGCAGCTCGGGGCCACTATCGGACTCTACGACGGGAATCCGGGGTATCCTGATCTGAGCGCGATATGGCGGCTTGTTGACCAGTTACGTGTGACGCATTTTGGCACCAGCGGCCGCTTCATAGAGAGTTGTATGAAAAAGACCCCTCCGATCCCGGCAGGCGCGTTTGGCGATATGCCCCGTCTGCAGTCTATCCTTTATACCGGATCTTCGCTTTCGAAAAAAGGTTTTCACTGGATTTATGATACGATCAAAGAAGATGTACACCTGGCAGGAATCAGCGGCGGGACAGACATCGTTTCGTGCTTCATATTGGGAAACCCCAATCTGCCGGTTTACGCCGGAGAAATTCAATGCAAAGGTTTAGGAGTCGATGTACACGCCTTTGACCAAACAGGCAAACCCGTCACAAGAGAACCCGGGGAGCTGGTCTGCCGGAAACCGCTGCCTTCCATGCCTATTGAATTTTTAAATGATCCAGGCCATCAAAAGTATCACGACGCTTATTTCGATCTCTATCCAGGAATCTGGCGTCACGGCGATTATGTTGAATTCACCGAAAACGGCGGGATTGTCGTCCACGGTAGAAGCGATGCAACACTCAATCCCGGAGGCGTCAGGATCGGCAGCGCGGAAATCTATTCAGCGCTGGACCACATTCTCGAAATTGCGGGTTCTCTGGTGGTCGGTTGGACCCCTCCCGGCCAATCGGATGAGATTATCGTCCTTTTTGTTGTGCTTTCGCGCGATAAGAAACTCGATCAACCTCTGGAGAAAATGATACGCAAAACCATTCGTGAGAGCTGTTCCCCGCGGCATGTTCCCCAGCGCATTTTCCAAATCAGTGAAGTGCCGGTCACGCGCAGCGGAAAAACCGTTGAGCTGAGTGTGAAAGCGATTCTTGCCGGCAAAGCGATTGCAAATCGCAGCGCGTTAGCAAATCCACAGGTTTTAGAGGAATTTGGACGAGTGCGGCAGGAGTTATTGAGCTTTTATTGATTGATAACAATTTTTCTTGACAGCGGCTCTTTTTATCCCTAATCTAAAGATCGCATTGAAGGAGAATAGGTCGATGACTACAATAAATTTAGAGACCGTTCGAGATTTATATTATGCAAACTTGATTTATGAAATTCATAAGTCCAAGGAAAAAACAAAATTCTTTGAACAAAAATATAGTTCATCTTTCAATGAATTTGAACGAAAAATTAAAAATGCTACGAAGGAGGAATTTGAGAAATGGGATGATTATATGGAATGGAAAACCTACGAGAATCTCTTGAACAAATTCAACAAAGAAAAAAAGGATTTAGAGGTTGGAGATTACAAAATCTCTTGAAAAAAGCGAAGTTGTAAAACGATTTTCTATCATTGATTTTCAAACTTTCGAAGATGGCTTTTACATCAAAATTAACGCATATTTAGTAGACGGTTCTGAACTTCATGTTAGAGAGTATTCAGACCAGCAAGAAAGAAACTACTTGTATCATTGGCAGTCAAGCGATCGCAAACTGATCATGAGGTGGGATAACGCTTCTCATCATAAGCATCTGATTACCTATCCACATCATGTTCATCAAAGGGGGGAAATAATGGCCAGTCAAGACATATTTTGTTCGGAAGTATTGAAAGTAATCGAGGAAAAATTATCTGCGGCCTAACATGATTGGAGTCCACGTTTATTCAAAAATAAATCTTCTCTCTCCTAAAGCCGGCTTAAGATCGTCTATCCACATCGCCTCCTCATCGAATTTCGCATAAAATGGCTGCATAACCAGCTCCGGTTTGCGCGCTTGCAGCATGTTCAATACAAAAACCTTTTCTCCGCAAATCTCATCGACGCCGAGAATTTGAATCTTTCCGGGATCGGCCGACATACTCGGCCCTCGCACGGTCCTGCCTAAGCCAGAGACTTGTTGATACGCTCGTTTGAATATTCGATGAGTCTCTGCCAGCGAGACGCCGAAATAATGTTGCGCCCCGGTATCTCGAACCACGAACATGTAATATGGAATGCAGCCCAATTTCACCTGCTTTTGCCACATGTCCGCCCAGACCTGCGGGCTGTCGTTAATATGTCGTAATACCGGGGATTGCGTTCTAATCTCAGCGCCTGTTTTACGTATTTTACGGATCGCCTGTCGCACCGCCCGGGTTGTCAACTCTCGCGGATGTGAGAAATGCGCCATAAAAGCCAAATGCTTACCTGAGTGGACGATTCTTCGAAAAAGCGCCAAAATCTCTTCGGCTTCGTTCCCGACCAAAAATTTGTAGGGCCAAAAACTCAAAGATTTGGTTCCTATCCTTATGGTTTGTAAACTACTCAGATTCGCGTTTAACAGCGGTTCGAGGTAACTCGCTAAAACTCGAGCTTTCATCACAAGTGGGTCGCCGCCGGTAAAGAGCACGTCGCTGACTTCCTTGTGCTCGCGCAGATATGCGACTAAAAGCCCTGCTTCTCGCATGGCAAATTTCAACTCGTCCATGCCGACAAATTGCGGCCACCGGAAGCAGTATGAGCAATAGGCATGGCAGGTTTGCCCTTGACTGGGAAAGAACAGCACGGTCTGCTCATACTTATGCTGAATGCCAGATAGTCTCCGTCCATTAAATTTAGGGACATTGTGCTCCATTTGGCCATCCGGATGCGGATTGAGATGCAAGCGAATCCTGTTGGCGGTTTCTCTTATTTCTTGCTCGTTTTTGTGCTCCTTCATAACAGCCACGATCTCATCGAAATGATGCGGCTTAAGCATCCCGCGGTGCGGAAACGTCAGTTTGAAAATCGGATCGTTGGGCACATCATGCCAATCGATGAGCTCGTTGATTACATAATTGTTCGTTTTAAAGGGAAAAACTCGCGCGACGGCATCAATCTCAAACAACTGTTCTTTTGAAAGCTTATGAATTTGAGAAAGCGCTTTGTAATTATGAAGAGAATAGGACTTGTATTTATGTGGTAGACTGGTGATAGATAAGTAAGTGTCTTTTCTGTAGGAATCGTACATATACGCCTTGTTTTGCCGTTCGCATAATGTCGAGTTTTTTTAAATTCAGTAACATTTAAATAAACAAAAAATTGAGATAAAAAGCAAGTTGACGGACATGAAAAATATGCAGCCTACAGTAACCAGGAAATCTGCGCCACCAGTCACCGCCGTTTCCAGAAATTTGTCGTCATCAGGATCTTTACAGGCACGCAAAGTTCCACTAATCTGTGTAAATCGAGAAGAAGCCCTGAGCTCGGCCATCAATAAAATTACTTCGGGCGCAGAAACGGTTCGAATATACAAGAAAACGTCGGAATATTCGTCCAACATGGGAGGGGAAACCAACACTTCAAACTGTGTCCTTGCCACTACCGCTCGCGTATTTTAGCAGGGGCGCCTGTGGGATTAAGCAGAGCGGCCACAAAAATATTGGTATCAAGAACCGCAATCATTCGGTATCGTTATTGCGGTATTGTACCCGAGTATCGAAAATCAACCGATCGATTTCTTTTTCGGACAGGTCTCCGGCTTTATGAACGTTTTCTCGAATGTGCTCAGCAATTTCCCAGAATCGTTCAAAATGATTGCCTCCACGCAGTAGACGTAAGAGTTGAACAGCCTGTTGAAAAGTACGAGTATCATTGCCTTGAAACACTTCCAGGGAGATTTCTTTGAATTCGCGAGCAAATTTGGGATCAACTTTGATAAGCAATTCGGTCATAGGAGGTACCTCAAAACTTTATATTTCACTTGCAGCATAAAATCATTAAAACTATCACTACAGCGCAAGATCGCCATTCTGAGTAGCGAAGCGACGAAGAATCTTTGAACTTTAGCCCAAAGTTAGCCTTGAAGTTGGAGATTCTTCGCTCCTTTCAGTCGTTCAGAATGACATTTCTATCGATCTTGCGCTGTAGTGCTATTTAAATAATTAACTATACAAAACCTATTCTCATTATGCAAGTGGTGTCTTTCGGTCAATCACTGCTTACTTGAACACAAACGGTAGCTCTTTAACGCTAGCGATAATCTCGCTATGAGGACAGGATTTGAGCTGGGTCTCGGAATGGGCGCCCGATAACACTCCAATGTTCCACCTCACTCCGGCGTTAAAAGCAGCTTGCAAATCGGAAACGGTATCGCCAACAGCGGCAACACGGTGGACACTTTCGCAGCCCGTCCATTCCATCGCGCGAAATACCAGGTACGGCGCTGGCCGTCCTCGAGGCACATCTTCGTTACATACGACCACGTCTATTGATTTGTCCCAACCGCTCATACTCAGCAACAGGTCTGCTAAGGGCCGGTCAAATCCTGTGCTGAGCGCAACCTTCACATCGTGCGTTTTTAACCACTCAAACGTTTCGCCGGCGCCGTCGACTGACTCAATCCCATGTTCCTGGTAACGTTCTATCAGAATGCGCTGGAAGTCGCAGTAGACTCCGGTTGCGAGCCGTCGCTTGTCTTCTGCATTGAGATGGCGGGTCAAGAGTTCTGAGATGGCCTCACGTTTTGATCTGCCCCGCACAGACTGAATTTCCTCATCAGACAATGTCACGCCAGCTTGTTCGAAGGCTTCCTGGAAGGCGGCAGGCACCTGGTCTGTTGCTCGCACAGTTGTTCCAACCATATCGAACACAACAAGATCGAGTTCAGACATCCGAGTCTCCTTTTCGTTTTTGGCAGTAGCAGCAATCCTGCGAATTCAAACCTCAACATATGAGATTAGATTCGCAATTCAAAAATTACTAATTAGTGTCTGACCGAAAACTCAGAAATAAGCTCTAAGCCCCGTCCTCGGG
>JBHHWX010000045.1:0-19896 GCA_046756745.1 bacterium
TAACGTACCAATTATCTTCAGAAAACGAGGTGACGACTTTATCCGTAACACAAGGCGAGTTTTGCGACGAAGAAACCTATAACCATACCGATGCGAGCTGGGACACGGTTCTTGACGGACTAAAAATGATGTTAGAAGGTCAAAAATGACGCCTCTACGAGAAAGTATTTGTCCCGGCTGTGAACTGCGGCTGCCGGCCAGCGATACGGCGATTTATGACGGTTATTTCAACACGTCGCCGGAGTGCTGGGAGGTCTTCACCGAGGTTCTCGGTTCTGAGTTCAGCAATGCGGTGTTGTTCGGTCAGGTGCATCAGATGACCGTCGATACTTATGCGATACAGCACGCTGGAGGAAACCACCCGGATAAATCGGTCGCCGTGCACCTGGTCGGACTCCATCTTGTACTCGAACGCGGCATTCGTCCGCCGAATGTGGCCAGGTACCTGCAACGTCTCGCAGCAAAGATTCGGGTTTGGCCGCACTTCCCGCCGCCTATTGAGATGGGATCCCTGACGGTTTGTGATGTCGCGCTTTCCGGTTCTGACGAAGAGCACATAAAGACCATACGAGAGTGGGCTGGTTCGGTGTGGGAAGCATGGTCGCCATACCACGCAGAAGTGGCGGCTTTTGTCTTGCAACACCTCGAGATGGAGTAGCGTTTGCTGAAATCGGCTCAATCCGACTGATCTGGGTTTCCGGCAGAGTACACTCAGTCTGATTTCTGCAGATAGTAGCCCCACCTGCGGAAATTTAAAGAAAAGAGTAAGCTGAGATGAGATTGGGAGTTCGCCCCTTTAATAAATATAGACAACATTTGGCCAAAAATTCTCTCGAAAAAATTAAAAAACTTTGCATTTTTGGCGAAAAGAGCTATTTTGATTGAAGATTGAAGATTGAAGATTGAAGATTGAAGATTGAAGATTGAAGATTGAGGATATGAACGTTCCAAGTCGTAGAAAACTTTGGATAGTCACGGCGTTTTTGGCGGTGGTTGTTGTCTTGGTGGTTGGGTGGCTGGTTTTGTCGGAACGTGAGGCGCCGAGTTCGCAGCAAAGTGATGCCGCGAACGCTTCTGCTTCTGCGGCAGAGGTAGCGCCGTTGCGAGTTGAGGCCACTCCGGCCCAAATCGGCGATTTGGTGATGCGGCTTTCGGCAACGGGGTTGACGCGAGCGCAGAGGGAAATCACGATTACGCCTAAAGCCGGCGGCGAAATTGTGCTGCTGCCGATTACAGAAGGTCAGTATGTGCAGAAAGGGGCGCTGCTCATGAAACTGGACGACCGGGAGGTTCGTTTGGCTTTAGCAGAGGCGCAGGATAAGCTGTTGGGGGCGCAGGTGGAGTATGGGATGTTGCGGCGCGAGTCAACGTTGAGTGTAGAGCGTAGAGAGTGGAGAGAAAGCAGGCAATAAGGGTGAAGTACATCGCCATGGGAATTCTGATTCCGCCAGCGGGATAAAAAATGGTAGAGATTTTTTAGCAGAGTTGAGAGATGAATTGGTTCGGAAGGAGATATCGGAGGATGCGTTTCTTAAAGCGAAGCTGGATTACGAGACCGCACAGGTGTTGGCCGGGGAGAAGCGGGATGAGCTGATGCGGCACAAGAGCGGCTTGACCGCGGCTGCGGCAGCGGTGCAGCGGGCGGAGCTGAATTTGAGCTACACCAAGATTCGGGCGCCGTTTTCCGGATTTGTGGCGGACTTGCAGGTGGAAGAGGGCGAGCAGGTTTCTGCCGGCAAGGAATGCTTTAAGCTGGTGGATTTGTCACAGATCGAGGTGGAGCTGCAGGTGCTGGAGAGCGAAATCGGTCTGGTGCAAGAGGGACGCCAGGCTGAGGTGACCTTTCCGGCTTATCCGGGTGAGGCGTTTTACGGACGGGTGACGCATATCAATCCCATGGTGGACCCGGAGAGCAAGACCGCTAAAGTGACGGTGCGGCTGATCAATCCCGATAAGCGCAATTTGCCGGGGATGTTTGCTTATGCCAAATTGGAGGCACAGATTTTCAAAGACCGCTTTCTGGTGCCGAAGGAAGCCATCTTGATCCGCGATCAGCGCAAACTGGTGTTTATCGTCCGCGATGGTCTGGCGAAATGGTGTTACGTGGAGACCGGGTTGGAGAACGAGGAGTTTGTGGAGATTCTGGATTCGACCTTTGGACTCAAGCCGGGGGAGCGGGTGATCACCTCCGGACACTATACGCTGGTACACGATGCGCGAGTGACTTTTGATTGATTATTGACTATTGTCGGTTGATTATTAAATTGGCTCAGAATGTGATGGACGGCATGATTTGTATCAGAGTTAGATAAACCGTATGAACAAAGCTCAAAAACAAGTATTCGGAAAATATTTTGTAGACATTTCGAAAATAACGGCCGGTATTTATGTCTTTACAAGCTTACCAGACAAACCGTTACTGTTTGTGTTGGGGCTTGTAATATCGGTTTTCTTTTTATTATGTGGCATTTTGTTCTTAAGAGGAGAAGAGAAATGACGGTGACTTTAATTTTTCTTGGGGTGGCAATTATCGCTTTGATATTCTCATACCTGGTGAATAGGAGTCCCAAAAAGAACGAATAACGCAACCCTTGCTTACGCCAAACTGGAGGCTCAGATTTTCAAAGACCGCTTTTTGGTGCCGAAAGAGGCCATTCTCATCTGCGATCAGCGTAAGCTGGTGTTCATTGTACGCGACGGCTTAGCCAAGTGGTGTTACGTGGAGACGGGGTTGGAAAACGAAAAGTATGTGGAGATTCTGGATTCGACTTTTGGGCTGAAGCTGGGGGAGAGGGTGATCACCTCCGAGCATTATACGTTGGTACATGATGCGCGTGTGCGGTATTGATCGAGGATTGATAATCGATGATCGATGATTGAAAGAACCAATTGTCGATCATCGATCATCAATTGTCAATTCGGAAAGTTGGGGAATTGGAAGTCTCGTGAAAAGAAGATATTTAATCAAAGAACTGGAAAAGGGATGTATCTTAATCTGTCATGATGGGCGACATGATTGGATCAAAATCCGAATACAAAAGTATCCCAACCGGTTCCGAGGCATCGCGAAATCAAAGAGCATTTGGCAAAACACATTATCAAGATGCTGAAAGAAAAGGCTTAACTTTGAGTCAGGGCTAATAGCTTGGTTTAGGGTACGACCAAATTTACAAATTATTCTTGCCTTACCTTTAAGGCGTACTTGACAATTGATTCAGGCGGATTTCATCTCCGGCGCCATTGTTGCCACCTTTACGCTGATGTTTTTCAGCGATGTCAGCTTGAACATGATCTCCCTGGGAGGTTTAGCTTTGGGGGTCGGGATGTTAGTGGACAATTCTATCGTGGTGCTGGAAAACATTTTTCGCCACCGGGAAAAAGGCGCGAATGGGATGGCTGCGGCCATCCAAGGCGCCAAAGAAGTAGCCATGCCGGTCACAGCTTCCACGCTCACCACCATCTCGGTTTTCTTTCCTATTATATATGTGAAAGGCGTGGCCGGTCAGCTTTTCCGCAACCAATCTTTGACAGTTACCTTTTCGCTGCTGGTTTCGCTAACTCTGCTGCCTATGCTGGCGGCGGCTCTGGTTTACATGATTCTGGCGGCACAGTTCGAGTCGCTGGTGCACCCGTTTGTGATCACCTTTGCCGTACCGCTGGCCGCCATTGGCGTGGTGCTGGCGCTGTTTGTGACGGGTCAGAGCCTCAACGTGATGTCTCTGATCGGCGCGGTGGTGCTGATCGGCATTGTGGTGAACGACGCCATCATCAAGGTGGATTTCATCAATCAAGAGCGGAAGCGCGGCGCCGAATTGCGAGAAGCCATTATGGAAGCAGGTAGAAAGCGATTGCGGCCGATTATCATGACTGCGGTGACTACCGTGCTGGGCCTGTTGCCCATGGCGCTGGGATTGAGTGAAGGCGCGGAATTGCAGCGGCCGCTGGCGCTGGCCGTCATCGGCGGTCTGATTTCGGCGACATTTTTGACGCGCTGGTGGTGGTGCCGGTGATTTATGCGATTCTTCCTGGACAGACGCCCACGAGGAGATAACTCAGGGAAAGGCGTCAAGCTATTCAAACTCAACATCCAGATAAATCTCTTGCATTGTCAATTCGCAGTCAACAGATTTGAGCTGGATACCTTTTTCAAGACTATCGTACTCCTCATAATTCCATACCTTATCTTGCCTGTAGTAATGGATGACATGCGGTTTGTCCTGGTCAATCAGGAAGTGCTCTTTGAGCTCAAGCATGGAGCGATATGCATCGGCTTTGCCGCCCTTATCGTAGTTCTTTGTAGAATCCGATAGCACCTCAAAGATAATTGTAGCCTTGGAGACAATATCATCCCTGGTTTTACCGAGATGTTCGTAGAATTGAGGCTTCCCGCATATCACGATGACATCGGGATAAAACGCGGCATGTTCACTCACTCTCAGTTGCATGTCACTGGTCATAGAATAGCACTTCCCTCTCAGGCGGGGGCGGATGTGCTCATTGATATTGTCTTTAATCATATTGTGCTTGAATCTACCCCCCGCCATCGCAAAAATCTCTCCGTGGTAGTACTCATATTTGACATTTTGTGCCGCGTCATTGATTTCCAAATATTGATCATAGGTATAATAATCAGAGACGGGTTGAGGATAGGCTGCCATTTTTCACTCCGAATTTATTCATATAAGGGAATAAAGTAGTTAAATATAAGAATGTGTCACCTTAAATTCAAGAGAATTAACCGCATCCCTCAGCACACGATCAACAGATTTAAGATGGGTCTCCTCTTGGCAGTATCATTGACAGACACAGCTATCTTTTTGCCGTTAAAACCGTGTCCAGATTGACCTAATTCATAACGAGCCGCTTTTTTTATTGCACATTGTTAGATATTTTCGTTACATTTCATTAGTAAGTATTTTACAACGGAAAAATATATTTTTAAGGAGGAATCCATGTCCAACAGCAACGACAGTGAGTTTTTCAAAGGTTTTTTATTCGGCGGAATTGTGGGCGCCGTGGTGGCGTTACTTTATGCACCGAAGTCGGGTAAAGAGATGCGCGAGGAAATTCGAACGCGAGCTTCTGATGTCAAAGACGACGCCGAAGAAAAACTGGTTTTGGCCCAGAAAAAAGCCGAGGCCCTTTTAGAGGAAACCAAGAAAAATATCGAGGATTTGCGCAACGAGACCGAAGCAGCCTTAGCCGGCCTTAAAAACCGGTCGTCTGAAATCATTGCAGACGGCAAAAAGACTGCGGAGCGTCAAAAGAGCCGGATTAAAGACGCTGTGGAGGCCGGAGTTAGCGCTTACAAGGAAGAAAAAGCCACCAAGAGCAAAAAAACATCGTCATAACCAAGAGTTTACTTTTATGAGTGTTTCTACAAGTGTTGCAATCATTGCGGCTTTGATATTGATCAATACGATCTTTATCATTGTTGCGCTTTTTAAAGCTGTCAAAGCCTTTACCGAAGCACAAAAATTGATGGAGATGGTGAGATTACAACTTGCTCCGATTACCCACGATGTGACTCAGATTCTCAGCGACGTCCGCTCGATTGTTCGTTCCGCTGAAAAGGAGATGGGCAAGGTAGGGGAGAGCATCAGCGCGGTTCGAGATACGACTCGAAGCATCCAGGAGTTTGAGGCGTTGCTGCAAGAGCGAATCGAAAAACCCCTGTTGGATATGACTGCCGTCCTCTCTGCACTTGTGAAAGGGGGGCGGGTTTTTTGGAATAATTTTCATAAAACCTAATTTCAAATATGTAAAATTCGTAAGAGTTTGTTTTGCCAGAAAGGAGGTTGGTATTATTTGTGATTTGGTTTTTGGGATTTTGGATTTCCCGGATGAAAGGAATCGGGATCAAAGACCGGTTGGTAAATCCCACGTTTTTTGCGGGACTTGTCCGGGTTAGGATGTAACCATGCCTCCGCGTAAAGCCTTTTTTACACCTAAAGTCGGTTTGATTATCATGAGCATGCTGGTTGTGCTGCTCATCGTTGTCACGCCGCTCATTTCTAATATCCCGGTCAATCCGCAGTACGATCCGGAAAGCCATGCCCTGTTTGAATACTTCGCAGCTTATATCGCAATCTGTTTATTGTTCATCTGCTGGCGCCGGTTCTATTTACAGCGGACGAAAGAATTTCTTTTTTGGGGGTTGGGTTCTTTTAGTTTTGTGATCTTGCAAACCTTTCAGAATTTCGCCTATCCTGGATTTCACGACTTCAACTTCTTGCTGACTTCGGTCAACATAGGAGCTGCATTTGATGTGACGGCAAGAATCTTGTTTTCCGGGTATCTGTTGGTCGGAATTATCAATATCAACCGGCGTCTCATCCAACCATCATTTCGCAACATTTTATTGATTTACTCGAATGCCTTAGCCTTGGCTTTGTTCTTAGCCGTCGTGCACTTTAATTTTCTCCCGGGAGTCCTTTTTATAGAAGACCACCCGACCCTTCTCAAAAAAGGCCTGGATATTTTAGCGGCATTTCTAACCTTTACCGCCGCCTTTTTATTTTTTCGCCGTTTTAGCCGTGACGGGGAAACCCTGTATTTTTGGTTTGCACTTGCGTGCGTTTTTGGTGGGTTCACCAGCATCTATCTGGGACTTTATGACTCTTTATTTGATATCTATTTTGATATCGGCCACATTTTTAAGATTTTATTCCTATCCACATTTCTGTTAGGTATTTTTGCCGATCAGATTCGATTTTTCAAAATTGAAGCTGAGCTGCGAGAATCTTTAGAGAAATCCAAAGAAGAGCTTGAAAAGAGCGAAAAAACATTTCGTGGTCTCGTTGAAAATATGGCGGATGGATTTGTCGTGACCGATAAATGGGGAATCTTGATTTTCTGTAATCAAGCATTTGCTGAGATGATTGAGCAAAAAGCCGGTAATTTGATGGGACAGCATTTTTCAACTTTTTTCCACGACAATAGTTTAGAAGCGATCAACCTGTGGTCTTTGGAGCAGGACGGAAAACAATCGCAAAAACTCGAAGTTGAGCTGTTGACGAAATCCGGAGATAAAAAACCGGCATTCGTGAATGCCGTGAAAATTACTGAATCAGACGGCGAATTCGCTGGTATTCAGGCGGTTATTACGAATCTTACGGAACGCAAAAAAATTGAAAAGCATCTGGAAAGCTTAGTTAAGGAAAAAACAAAGAACATTACCATTTTCAAGCAGTGCATCGAAAATTCAACCAATGGCATCTTGATAATAAACTTGAAGGGAAGCATCACATATTTAAATGGTGCATTTGAAGCGATGACCGGCTACTCGACAAAAGACCTCTTAGAGAAGAAGACGTCGGTTTTCGTTTCAGACCGGGCCAGTGATAATGTGCATCAACAAATTTGGAAGTCCCTTAAACAGGGAAAGATTTGGCGCGGTGAGTTTCATACCAAAAAACGTGACGGGTCTCGTTTTATCGGAGATGTGGCGGCGGTTCCTATCAAAGACGACAGGGGTAGGACGATCAATTATCTCTGGATGGAAAAAGACATTACCCGTGCGAAAACCTTAGAACAAAGCTTGCAAAAATATGCGGAAGAGTTAACCGAAAAAACCAGTGAGCTGGCTTCTGCCAAATCCTATTATGAGACCTTGATTTCCGGCATGTCTGATATTTTACTTGTGGTTGATAACGACGGGCAGTGTACCTTTATCAACAATTACGGGAAAAAGCGCCTCGGATTTAGCGCACAAGAGCTGACAAAGGAAAACCTCCCTATCTTTTTCGATGATTTAAAGCGGTTAGAGAAAGATTACGGCTCGTCTTTACGCATGGAAATCAAAGATTTTGAAGCGTTGATAAATCCGAAAAAAGGCGATCCTATTCTTTGTAGTTGGCATGCAAGACCTCTCATCGACCGGTACAAAAGACGAATCGGCGCGATGGCAGTTGGGCGTGATATTACCGAGTATAAAAAGATGCAAAACGAGTTGCAGGAATATACCAAGAATTTGGAAAGCAATGTCAAAGAGAGAACGAAAGAGCTGCAACAAAAAGTGAACCAACTCGGCAAATTACTTGAAGTGGGTGAAGAAATCCGGCTTAATGTTGATATCGATGTGATTCTCAACAAAGTTTGTGACGCTGTTCATGCCTTGGGCTGGAACAAAGTTGTTATTTCGCTGCGCAACCATGAAACGCGAACGTCGCGGGTGGTCGCAACATCCGGCTTGAAACCTTCTGAAATTGAAGAAGTGATGTCCTGGGGGGATATTCCTTTTGAACAGACAGATAAGTATATCAAGGAAGAATTCCGGATGAGTAATTCCTATTACGTAGGGCATGAAAGAGGAATCATTCATAAGGGCGCACCGTTCTCGGTATTTACAGAACTGGAGCAGCGAAGTAAGGACGAATGGCAGTCGTTGGACGCCCTTATCGTCCCCATTCGAACGATTGACAACATTATGGGAATCATCAGTGTCGATGATCCGATAGATAAAAAACGCCCAAGTTTAGATAAGATACGCGACCTCGAGATTTTTGCCGACAAAGCAGCTCTGGCTATAGAAAATGCCCGTTTGTTTCAGGTACAAAAGGAGAAGGAGAAACAAGCCAAATTTCTCGCTGAAATCGGCCGGATTTTTCATTCCAGTCTTCAAATGTCGGAGGTTTTAGAAGCGATTGTGGGAAAAGGTGGGAAGGCGATTGGTGAGTTTTGCTCACTTTTACTTTTGGACGACAGCTCCGAATATCTGAAACCACAAGCGAACTATCACGAGAAACAGAAAATTGTGGACCTTTACTTAAAAGGGTGCGACGCATTCCCGGCAAAAATTGGTCAAAGCATGATAGGGGACGTTGTTTCGACTGGTAAGCGGTTGCTCGTTTCCCGGCCTTTTGCGGAGAGTGTCTCCGAATTCCAAAGTACTTTATTCTATTATATCAATCGTGAGTTCCCTATTTCAACTTTGATGTTTGTCCCGTTACAAGTGCAAGATCGAATCATTGGTGTGATGGTGTATTTGTCCTGCAAGTCAAAACAAAAATACAAATCCGAGGATCTCAGTCTCGCTCAAGAGTTGGCGGACCGGGCTGCGTTGGCTATCGATAACGCAAAACTTTTTAACGAAGCGCGGGAGAAGGCCCATGAGTTAGAAAAGGCGAACCGGCTAAAAACAGAATTCCTTGCCAACGTCTCACATGAATTGCGTACACCGCTCAATGCTATTATTACCCTCTCAGATATTCTTATTCGTGGAATATCTGGGAAGCTGAGTGATGAGCAAATCAAGCAATTACAGATCATACAACGCAGCGGGCGTAACCTGCTCAACCTCATCAACGATATTTTGGATCTCTCAAAAATTGAAGCCGGAAAAGTCGAGCCTGTTTTTTCCGATGTCCCGATTCGTTCCATTGTGGAAGAAACCATCGAACATATACGTCCTCTTTGTACAGAAAAAGGATTAGCGCTTGAATTTAAATGTTCGGACGATGTTCCTGATATTATCTTTTCTGATCAGGATAAAATCACCAAGGCCGTCACCAATGTATTGAGCAATGCTGTTAAATTTACCCCGAAAGGCCATGTCGAACTTTCCATGTCGAAGGTCGAAGAGGCTTATATTAAAATCGAGATTTGTGATACAGGAATTGGAATTCCTAAAGATAAAATCGATGAGATTTTCAAAGAATTTCAGCAAGTTGATAGTAAAGATTCACGATCATACGGGGGAACCGGATTGGGATTAGCCATCACACGCAAGGTTCTCAATATCATAGGCGGTTCTGTAAAAGTAAGTAGTGAACTTCATAAAGGTTCTGTTTTCACCCTTTTGATTCCTATAAAAGCAAAGCATGATCTTACTGGACAACAACTGGCTGATATAAACAAGAAGCTTTTAGAAAACGTGCCAGAGGATATGGGACTTGATATGACTGATGATCGCGATCAATTACAGCCAGCTAAGAAACTTATCCTGGTGATCGACGATGAAGTCGACGCAATCTATATCATGCGTCAATATTTACATGAGCACAACTATCAGGTCATTTTCCCACAACAGGGAGAAAGCGTTTTTGAGTTGGCGAAAAAATACCAACCGTATGCGATAACCTTAGATTTACTGATGCCTGACCAGAGCGGGTGGGATGTGCTGGAGATTTTGAAAAATCATCCCGAAACACAGGAGATACCGGTTATTATTAGCTCTATCCTTTCCGAAAAGGAAAAGGCCCTGAATCGAGGGGCGACGGGCTACTTGGTTAAACCTTTAGAACCGGAAATGCTTCTGGCGTTATTGTCTGGGTTAGAACCGGGTAGGAAACGCAGAAAAACCATTGTTGATTTACCCAAGATTCTCAACCTGAATAAGCTTAGACAAAAGAAACTCTTTTCGTTCCGGAATAAAAATATTAACGCTGGCAATGGCAGTATTCGGATATTATTAGTAGACGACGATAACGACACAAAGTATGCCCTCCAGTACGTTTTAGAAGGGGCCGGTTATGAAGTCCATTTGGCCAGCGAAGGCAACGAAGCGCTCAAACAAGCCAAAACGATAAAGCCCGAGTTGATCCTGATGGATATCATGATGCCCGGCATGGATGGCTATGAAGCCACGAAACGTTTAAAGTCGAAGAGTGAATTTAAAAACGTACCGATCATTGCCATGACCGCGAAAGCGATGAAAGGCGATAGGGAAGAAATTATCTTAGCCGGATGTGATGATTACATTGCCAAGCCTTTCATGACTCGTGAGATTCTTGCACTTGTTGAAAAGTGGTTGGGGAAAACAGAATTTGAACCCGCTGAATAGCCTCCTTTGCCCCGCTTGATAAATCCGTCATTCCGCATTCCGAAATCCGAAATCCGCAATCCACAATCCACAATCCACATTCCACAATCCACATTCCTTTCTCACAACACTGTTTCAGCTTGACACATGTATTCTTACGAAAGAGAAACCGTTCATGTAATTAATTTATGAATTGTCAAGAGTTAGTATGTATTTTTTATCAAGTTAAGCTAAGTAATTATTATACACAGTCAAAAAAACGGTTAATTGGCATAGTTTTCGCTCTCATGTCAGACAATCGACAGCTTAGAACAAACACCATTGTCTTATCAATTGGATGACGAATCGAAACAACAAAATTCTCGTCGCGGATGACGAAGGTTATATTGTAAAAGGTTTGCACGCCCTGTTGTATGAAGAGGGGTATGAAGTCGCGACTGCCTTTTGCGGCTCAGAGGCGTTGGAGAAGCTCTGCTCAAATGTTTTTGCTGTTGTCTTGGTTGACTTGACGCTACCCGACCTAAACGGCATTGAATTGTTGACCCGTTTGAAGAAACAAGAGATTTTAACTGAAACGATAATCATAACCGGGAAAGGTACTGTGTCCACCGCTGTTGAGGCCATGAAAAGAGGCGCTTACGATTATTTAGAGAAACCCGTCGCACCAGACAGGCTCAAGACGGTTATTATAAAAGCATTAGACCACTATAAACTGGTGGTTTCGCATCGACGATTGGAGCGGGAGCTCATGAATCTCACCCGTTACGAGGAGCTGGTGGGCCATAGCAAAGAAATGCAGAAAATTTACACCCTGATCGACGCCGTGGCGGATACCACCGCTAATGTTGTGATTACGGGCGAAAGCGGTACGGGCAAAGAGCTCGTCGCGCGTGCGATTCATAAAAAAAGCAGTCGTCGCGTCGGACCCTTTATCGCAGTGAACTGTTCGGCTTTTCCGTCGGAAATTCTCGAAAATGAATTGTTTGGACATGAACAAGGTGCGTTTACCGGGGCTCTTAAAGAGAAGGCAGGATGTTTTGAGCTTGCGCATACTGGTACATTGTTTTTAGATGAAATTTGTGACATGCCTTTAGAAACACAAGCTAAAATACTACGGGCTTTGGAAGAAAGACGTTTTCGAAGATTGGGTGGCAAGGAGGAGATCGATGTGGATGTTCGCGTTCTCTCGGCCTCTAACAAGAAACTCGAACAAGCCGTAAAAGAAAAATCATTGCGCGAAGACATTTACTACCGTCTCAGCGTTGTTGAGATAGAATTACCGCCACTTCGAGAAAGGACCTCGGACATTCCTCTTTTAATGAATGAATTTCTTAAGTTTTTTAGCGAAACGAACGAAAAAAGAGTAGCCAAATTTTCTTCCCGATCGATAGAAGTGTTAAATCGCTATTATTGGCCAGGTAACGTCCGTGAGCTTAAGAATACGATTGAAAGAGCGATTGTTTTATGTAAAGGCGATACCATTCAAGTCACAGATCTTCCGAAACGCATCATCGATCCATTCGGGGGAAGATTTGAAATTCAAATTCCAATTGGCACGACCTTAGAACTGTCTGAGCGGGAGTTGATATTAAAAACATTAGAACACGTCAGTAACAATAAAACACGCGCAGCACAAGTCCTGGGTATTAGTTTAAAAACGCTGCACAACAAACTCAATCAATATCGATCAACAAACGTACTCTGAGATAATATTTTTGAGAGATTTTGGGAAAAAATATGGTCTTTTATTTAAAAGACTAAGGGAGGTTTTTTCGGATGTTAAAAGAAGTGACTCGATTTTATGTACTTAGAGTTATCTTGTGGGGCCTTGTTTTGTTTCCTATGTGCTCCTCGATATATGGCGGGACGCCTTTTGAAGCTCACTCCAGATATTTTTCAAAGAATATTACACGTTCCAATAACTTCTCTGAAGTGAACCCGCGGTTTGTTAATAACGGCGATCAGGTTTTATTTCTGGTTTTTACCGGAAATCCGGAATCCCCAATGCCTTGGGATTATGTCTTAACAAAATCAGACCGGGATGGCCACATTGCAAATTATTTGTCATCACACGGCGTGTTGGATTATGCTGTCTTATCAAACGACGGCGGCATTTTGGTGCTGAGGGCGGCGCCTTCAATCTATTCTATAGACGTCAAGAATACCCCCTACGAGGCGATTCGCGATTGGGAGCTTTGGTATATTAACATAAGCAACGAAGAGGAAGTCCTTGTTGAGACTTCAATGGGGCTGCCTTTGTCCGAGGGTTACCGGATGCTGGGTTTGGTCGATCTGCCTAATAATGAATTGGGACGTATCGTGTCAGCATCGCCGCAGAAAAGCACACAATTGCAAGCAGAACTCGTACGTAATGGTGACTTCTGGTTTTTTGAATTCTACCACATTCAGCCACATTCTCGAAGCAAACTCATTTTTGAAAGCGAGTGTTGGCGGTCGTACTCCGATGTGCAGTGGTGGCCGGAGATTACGTGGATTGATGATCACCGGTTTATTACCATCGGTTTTAACAGTTTCTCCGATGAGGATTTTCCGCAAAGCGAAGGGTTGTTTTCTATAGTCACGGTTAATTTGCTTTCCGGAGAAAGTGAGATAATTTATTCTGATTACGATCTCCGTCCGTTTCCGAAATTTGTACTCAATTCTTCGGCTACTGTCCTGTATTTTCAAAAGTCAACGCAGGATGTGACCGAGCTTTGGAAGCTAAACTTAGAGAATAGAGATGCCGAAATGATGTACAGAGTCATTGGGGAGCTTGGTGAAGTCAGATTGTCGTCTGACGAGTCGAGCTTAGTTTTCACCCAGTTATTTGAAAATAATTTCGACATCATTCGTCTCGATATGGAGCGAGGACGGATTGAGCGCTGATATTTTCTCAAATTGTATCTATTCCGGTGTGAGAAGCTTCGGAGTGCAAAACTTTAGTTTTGCACTGTTTCATTGAAAGCCGCAACGCTAAAGCGTTGCACTCCAATACCAAAGGCTGAATAGTTACCTCAAATTTATGAAATGTCTCAAGCCTGTTTCAATTATCGAAACAGGCTTTTTTTCGGTCAATAAAATAACAAGGAATAAGGAAGATGATACTACAGAAGGAGCTGAAGTTTGCGACAATGCTGGCACGAGAGGCCGGGGATATTGTGATGCAGTACTATGATCAGGATGTGAGTGTTGAGTTAAAGAAAGAAAACGAGCCGGTAACCCTCGCGGATAAAGCCTCAAATGAGTATATTACCGGACAGTTACGGGAGCTGTTTCCGGAGGATGGTATTCTGGCTGAAGAGTCCAAAGACAATCTCGCACGATTGTATAATCATCGCGTTTGGGTGGTCGATCCTATGGATGGGACCAGGGAGTTCATCGATAAAATTGGTCAATTCGCTGTCATGATCGGTTTGGTTCAAGATAGGCAACCGGTTCTTGGCGTCGTGTATCAACCCACTACAGACAAACTCTATTATGCTGTCAAGGGACAGGGGGCCTTTGTAACCCGCAATGGAACAAATGAGGCGTTGCGCATTTCCAATACTGCGGCCATAGAAGATATGCGGTTGGTTATCAGCCGTTCTCATCGCGCTGAGCTCGTAGATAAAATGAAGGATGCGCTGCACATCGAAAAAGAAGTCTCGTCTGGCAGCGTCGGTCTGAAAGTTGGCTTGATGTTAGAGAATAAGAGCGATTTGTACTTGCATCCGAATTCGAAAACAAAAGAGTGGGATACGTGCGCTCCCGAGATTATTTTGCATGAAGCCGGCGGAAAGATAACGGACTGTTGGGGGGAACCGTTGCAATACAACAAAGAAAACGTGTATAACGATAAAGGTTTTGTTGCCAGTAACGGTCACGCTCATTCGAGCATCATCGAAAAAATACAGCCTTTCTTAGGCGAGTTGACTTAGGGCGCCATCGCTGGGGCTGTTCAAAAAGCTCGCAAAGAGTTCGTAACACGACATTCATGTCGCCGGGCTCAAGGCTAACTTCTCGACATCAATGTCGAGTGATAATAGCTCCCCGAGTTATCTGAATAAAATCCTTGAAAATATCCCACATGTTTACCTGTCAGAGAGATGGAATCAAGATATTTTCCGTCACAAGTAAATTTCATGATTCGTGAATCTTGATCGATTGTATACAAGACTGTTTCTCCCAAATACCACGGCCTTCATTACGAACGATTATTACGTCAGAATTGTTTTCTTTTGCACGTTTTATCGGTTCATCAAAATCTCCTATGGAGTACGGAATCGTCAAAGATGATGGAAGTTCTGACTCTTTTACAGAATAAATTCCTGCAGGAGTTCTTTCGACATACAGGCGAGTTTTACCTTAAAGTTATCCATAAAATTCAGTCACAAGGCATATTTTAAATATCACTCAATCAACCCTTAATACACCCCAACGGCCGCAACTGTGCCACTTTCTTGGAAATGCCGGCTTGTTGACACGCATCCACAACTTGTGCTACATCTTTATAAGCTTCGGAAATTTCTTCGTCCACGGTACGACGGCTCGAGGCCTGCACGTAAATACCTCTATCCTCCAACTCTCGAATGATGGCTCTGCCCTTAGCGCTCTTTCTGGCTTTGTTTCGACTCATGGCGCGGCCGGCCCCATGACAGGTTGAGCCAAAGGTATTTTCCATCGCTCCCGGCGCACCCACCAGCACATAAGAATACCGCCCCATATCCCCGGGGATCAGCACCGGTTGGCCGACAGTGCGGTAGGCGCTGGGGATATCCTTCGAACCGGCGGCAAAAGCGCGTGTCGCTCCCTTGCGATGAACGCACACTTCTTTCTCTTTTCCGTCCACTTTATGGGTTTCGAATTTCGCGATGTTGTGGGCAACCTCATAGACTACACGCAACCCGACGTCTTTGGGACTCAATTTCAAACCCTTTTCAAAGGCTTCGCGGGTCCAGGCGGCAATAACCTGGCGGTTGGCAAAAGCATAATTGACCGCGCACTGCATGGCGCCGAGATATTCTTGACCTTCCGGAGACGTGATCGGCGCACAACAAAGCTGTCGATCCGGTAAATCGATGCCATATTTTTGTACGGCCCGATTCATGACCGCAATGTAGTCGTCGCACACTTGATAACCGAAACCCCGTGAGCCGCAATGAATGATCACGGTGACCTGGTCCAACTCCAGGCCGAGCACACGGGCTGCTTCGTCGTCGTAAATTTTGGAAACATACCCGACTTCGAGGAAATGGTTTCCGGAGCCTAAGGTGCCTAACTGAGCTCGCCCTCTTTCAAATGCTTTTTGACTCACAACATTGGGATTGGCGCCATCGATACGCCCATTTTCTTCGATATACTCCAGATCTTCTTCAGCGCCATAACCTTTTTTCAAAGCCCATTCCGCACCGTTCCGCAGGACCTTCTTTTCCTCATCGATGGAAACCCGGAGCTCCCCTTTCGAACCCACTCCAGAGGGGACGCGATGAAACAACGTGTCGATCAAGTTTTTCATCTTCCGGAGGACGTCTTGGCGAGTTAATTTCGAGGCCATGAGCCGCACACCGCAGTTGATATCATAACCGACGCCACCCGGTGAAATCACGCCATTTTTGACGTCAAAAGCAGCCACGCCGCCGATAGGAAATCCATACCCCCAGTGAATATCCGGCATGGCCAGGGAATGGCCCACAATCCCCGGCAGATGCGCGACATTGGCAGCTTGTTCCGGAGCGTTATCACTGCGAATTGCCTTCATCATAGTCTCAGTAGCGTAAATCCGGGCCGGAACCCGCATCTTGCCTTCTTTGGGGATTTCCCAAAGATAATCGGTCACTTTTCGGAATTTGATGTCTGACATTTGCAAAACCCTTTTTTAAATTTTGAAAGCCCGGCGGCTGTGGAAAAATTACTATAGGTAAATCCTAAGGACATGGTTTAGTCTAAACGCAGAGATGCAAAGCACGCAGAGAAATAAAAAGCAAATTATCGAGTAAACTGCCAAAAAGGTCAAGAGATGATCCAACTCGGATCATTACCCGCTTTTTGCAGCATGATGAATTTTACAAATCAAAAATAACTTGAGCTTCCCAGCCCTGCTTTTCGCCCCGAATATACAAATGATGGTACGTGACGGCTTTCACTTCTGTGTAAATTTCATGGCGACCGACGTCGAGAGCTTCGCCCTTTACAATTGCCGATAGATTCGTCTCGCTTATGTGCTTGATTCCAAACTCCATGTAAATTTCTCGCTGGGTAAAAAACAAGTAATTCAACTCAGAAAGCCAGTTGACCAGCAACGCTTCCCGGTCGTCAGCTTCAACCTCTACAAATCTCTGTTTGTCCGCACGAACCGTCTCGAGATTTGCAATGATATCGAAAAGACCATACGCAGCATTGGCAAACAACTCCGGAAGCGTCTCACCGTAAATCTTTATGCCGACATCGGCAGTGTGGTCGATGTATTCGAATTTCGGTTTAGTTTTATTCATTATTGAATAAACTGCAAAAAGGTGACCTTCTCTTGAGTTTGGAAAAATGTTCGTTTCAAAACGTATATAGTGTCTGACCGAAAACTTGATTTTTAATGTCTTTGCGAGCGCTTCTCAGCGAAGCAATCTCCTGATTAGGCACAGCATGAGATTCTGCGACAAAAAACGCCTCTCAATGACAGCTATGTTAACAGTTTTCGTTCAGACACTATATGTGTTAAATATAAAAAACGAAGGGCCAAAATTCAACAAACAATAAATCAAAAGTCTGCTCTCCTGTATTGCTTCTGTGATGTGCGGGAATTGTCTTGATTTATGACTAAATATTGCATAAATTTGGACAAATTACATGTTCAACCATTTTTAAGGAGAAAAAGAAATGGTCCATATCGATTCCATAAGCGTTCTACGACAAACAGATAGGCTGGATAAAGTCAGCCAATCTAACATGCCTTTATTTGTCACCAAAAATGGCAAAGCTTACCTGGTCATACTGGCGCCCAAAGTATATGAGGAAATCACCAAAGAGCGGGACCATTACAAGCAAGCCTTTGAAAGAGAAAGGGAAGTGAAAGAATTGGCATTAAAAGTGGAAAAATCTCGCCAGGAAATCGAGAAGGGAGAGTGCTATTCTGAGGAGGAATTTGAGAAAATGATGGATAATATTCTGTCATGAACGATTTGAAATTGGTGTATTCTGAGGAGTTCATAGAAGGAGTCACCGAGACCATCGAATACATCAAGAAAGATAGTCCACAAGCGGCAAAGATTTTCGAACGCACTGTCCGAAAAAAAATCAGGCTTTTGAAAAAATTCCCAAAGATTGGAAAAATTCTTGATGACCCCCGGCTAAAGGCAATTCGCATCTTAATCATTGGAAACTATTTGGTGCTTTATGAGATAATATCAGATGAAGAACTCATTTATTTGCATGCTTTTTGTCACGGCGCCAGAGATTATCCGAATATTTTTAAAAAAATTTGTTGGTAACACAAATATCCATTCAGGTTCCGAAGCAATAAGAAGCCCACTGCCAAAGTTATGACAGTGGGCTTTCAGTCGGGGCGACTGGATTTGAACCAGCGACCCTCTGCTCCCAAAGCAGATGCGCTACCGGACTGCGCTACGCCCCGATTATATTAAATCTCCGTTATGTAATAACGTCTTCAACTTCAAAAAAGCTTTGGCGCGATGGCTGATCCTGTTTTTTAGCTCCAAATCCATTTCGGCAAACGTACATTCGTATTCCGGAACATAAAAAACCGGATCGTATCCAAAGCCATCCTGTCCTTTGGGCTGCTCAGTGATGATCCCTTCGCAAACGCCCGCCACTGTTTTGGTAACGCGGCTGACATGAAACGCCACAACGCAGCGAAACCTGGCGCCTCTTTTCTGCCAGGGAACCCCTTTGAGTTCTGCGAGGAGTTTATGAACGTTGTCAGCATACGTCGCATTCTCTCCTGAAAACCGGCTTGAAAAAAACACCCGGCTCGCCGTTCAAATAATCTACTTCCAAACCCGTGTCGTCGGCTACTGCTGGCAGCCCAGTGAATTCCGAAACCACCTTGGCTTTTTTTATGGCATTCTCCTCGAGGGTCTTGCCGTCTTCAACCACCTCGGGTGCATCGGGAAACTCATTTAATGTAACGAGTCTTACCTTCGTGCCACTGAGAAGTTCCTGAATCTCTTTAACTTTATCTTGATTTCCGGTAGCGAGAACGATTCGATTCACAATTGCTCAATAGACTTCAACGTAATCGACAATGCCAACGATAGCCGCATCAATGGGGGCAATTCGAGTCGGATAAGGAATCACGGCTTCTCTGGCCGTCACGTAATAAACCAGCTCGCCGGGACCCGCTCCAACAGTATCGACGGCTACGATGGGGCCGCCAACATTCTTTTCAGCATGATCAACCGGCTGAATGATCTGCATTTTCGCCCCTTCCAAATTCTCATCTTTACATGTCGCCCAAATGGTGCCGATGATTTTAGCTAAATTCATGCGTCCGACTCCACGTCGAGCTTGTCGACGATTGCCATGATCGTGGCATCCACAGCTTTATTTTCAGTCAATAACGTTTGCCGGGCTGAACTTCCCTGAACGACTAAAACAATCTCGCCGACTCCCGCGCCAACGGCATCGACGGCAACCAGAAATTTCTCTTCGAGCTGATACTCCAAATTGACAGGCTTGACGATTTGCAATTTCATGCCTGTCAACTTTTCGTCTTTGCGGGTCGCCCAGACCGTGCCGACAACTTTTGCTAAGATCAAAGTTTTCTCCGAAGATACCTAACCGTAAACTTCAGATTGGTTGCACTTACAGAGGCGGACAAATTTCTCGTTGAACTTCCAGGAATTTTTCGTTGTCGACCTTTCAGAAACGACCATCTTTACTTGGCTCGTCAGCTCACCGCACTCAGGACAGTGCAAACCGTCGCCTTTGGAAGTTGCTTTCGCTACTTTTGCTGCAAAACTTCTATCTTTAGCCATATTTCTTCTATCTCTCCTTTATTTGTAGCCAAGTAATTTAATAAATTACAGCACAAAGTCAATAAAAAAACCGCATTCGTTGGGTGTTCACGCTTCAGTGTGTTGTTGTGGCTCCCCTCCCAGAGCAAGCTGAAGCTTGTACACCGCCACCCACCCGTAACTGACTGT
>JBHHWX010000046.1:0-19689 GCA_046756745.1 bacterium
CATCGGGGTTATCCTGTTGGCGATTGTGATGTTGGGTGTGTACCGGGTATCGGTGGGGGTGTTGAAAAAATAAACGCGAGTTTAGGCGCTTAGTACATTAAAACGTTGTCGATAATTCTAAGCTCAAAATCTCTAAGTCAAGATAAGAATTTAACGCAGAGGTCGCGGAGAAGAAGCTTTAAGAACATGCTTTTTTTCTCTGCGAACTTTGCGTTCTTGGCGTCCTCTGCGTTGAGAGGTGTATGACGCGATTTGAAGCGGCGAAGTCATCTTTTCGCAGTTTGCCTGCGAAAAGGCTTCGTGTCTGCGAAGAGATCTATTTCTCTGTTTTGAACTTTTATTCATTGCGCCTTTCGAATGTAAATGCTGCCGTTATACGTTGAGAAATAATACTCCGGACCGCCGCCGTTGATGGCGCCGTACATGGCGCTTTCGATTTTTACTTTGAATGTGCCCCCTTTTTTACGGGAATCCTCTTTCACCAATCTCGGTTTGTTTTCTAGTTTGATGTCGAAATCACTGTAGATTTCTCCTTGCTCGGATTTCATTTTGATATCCGCCTTTATGTTCGCTGGGAACGTGACGTCCACTTTACCGTTGAAGCTCACAAACGACATCGGCTTGTCCGGCTCGACCTTGTCGAAAGTCACCTGCACTTTGCCGTTGGTCGTATTTGCCACCACCGAACCGCTGATCTTGTAGGCTTCGATGCGGCCATTGGTATTGTTGAGCTCAATTTCACCCTCGACATTTTCCACAATGATATGTCCGCTGTTAATGGTGCTCAATTTCAAGGATGTTTTCCTCGGTACCTGGATGGTTAAATCCACGGTTCGCCTGTGACTGGCAGCGGACACGTTCATTTTGTTGTGTTGTTCTTCTACCGAAAGTCCGGTGGAAGCGATAACCAGTCGTTGCAGGCCCCCTGATTTATCCTGGTCGCCTTTTGAGTAACGCCGGCTGCGTGTGCGCGCCTCGATAACCACTTCTTTGCCGTCGTACCCTTTCACCGTAATCGAGCCGTTGATGAGACCCGCTGTGAGCAACCCCGGTCTTGCAGGATCGCTGAAGGCAACGGAAACCCGGTCGGCAGGGTCGTCCTGAGCATGCGAAACTCCCAACATCACGATAACGATAAGAATTTCAAATATAACGTGTCTTATTTGAGTCATGGTTATTTGACCTCATCTTTTGATAACGTGAATATCTCCGTTAAAAGCATCGAATTCGATTTCAGGGCCGCCGCTGCCCACACGTGCGCCAAATGCGCGATCGCTTTTATAGACAAACTTGCCGTCTTTGCGACGAGAGGTGGCTTTTCGAGGCGCGATATAAATCACCTCATAATCGGTATAAACACTGCCATTGAAAGTCTTGAAACGAAAGTCCGCAGATAAATCGTCCAAAAAAGTGATTTCGATGTCTCCGTTCAGCGATCCGAAAAAACAGTCGGATTTAGGGTTTTTGTCGAATTTCACGATAACGTCCTTGTTGAGCGCATACACCCGGCCTGAGCCCGCTGCGCCAAGAAATTCGATACCGCCATTGATATTATCTAAGTCGAAGTCGCCGCTCACGTTTTCCACCCTGATGTCGCCGTCATTGATCGTCTTCAGATAGAGATGGGTGTCGCGTGGAACTTTCAACTCAAAATCAAACTCAACTTCGTAACCATCGTGCCGCCAGCCCCGGTAGTTGATGGAACCGTCCCGCCTTCTGAACGGACCGTCCACATAAAGATCGATGCTATTGTCCTCCTCGCTGATTTCTAGCTGCACACTTTCGCGCGCCCGTTGCAGCTTGGCCTCCGCGCGTGCAGATATGGATTTTCGAACGAGTAATTGGACTTTGTCGCCATCGTAGCCCTTCACATAGATGGAGCCGTTGACATTATCCACAACCACCTCTTTCCGGCCAGACGGCTCTGAAAAGGTCAATGTTTTTTCTATCGTCTCCTCTACTTCCTTTTCACCACCGAAGGCGTGAAGAAAGAAGGCGAGACTCGCGATTACGCAAAGAGTTGGTTTGGTTAAACTCAAATTAGCCATGACGACTCCTTTTATCATTAACCTTCTGTCGGTTCGTCAGTTCGTAACTATTCAGGCATAAGAAGCTTCGGAGTGCAAAACTTTAGTTTTGCACTGTTTCAATGAAAGCCGCAACGCTAAAGCGTTGCACTCCTGTGAATTAACAACCTTTTGCCGGTTCGTTCTGTGTCCCTTACCCTCAATGCAACTGTTCAAGCGCCCAAGCAGCGCGTTTGCGAACGGTTTGATTAAAGATCTCGTTATTTTGGAGCATCTTAAATGTATTGACGGCGTCTTTTTCCTGCGTTTCTACCAAGAGGTTGATAAGCGCAATTTGGATGAGCGGCGACGTCTGCCGGGATAACGACTCGATCAGCCCCTGCCGCACATACGGTTTCTCGTAAAAGGTTGACAGCGCGTCGATAGATGCCAGACGAACGTTCAGGTTAGGATCGTAATTGAGGGTGTTGATGAGCGTGCCGAGAGTCTGCCGGTCCGGACGCTCCATCCGGTAACTGTAGCTCACCCCTCTCAGCCGTTCGCTTGAAGATTGATTCTGCAGCAAGGATGTGGTCACTAACTGACGCAGGTTTCGTACCTCGTTGTGCAATTGCGCCAAATCTTGATTTCCTGACTGTGTGGACTGCATTTGATAGCCTGTTACCAATCCGAAAATCAGAAAGGCCACCGCCAGCCCGAATTGGAATACAGGCTGCCGTGGCCACCAACGGTCCAGCCACTTTTCCATTGCGTCGCGCCACATACGCCGCGACTCGCTGTGCTGCTGACCGGCCATGTAAGTTTCTAACATAGCCTGGAAGCGGTCGTGTAAGGCCGGGCCCGGCTCCTGCTCCGGGATCTGTTCGAGGTTTCCCCAAATAGCCGCCAGGCTATCAACCTCGTTTTTGCATTTTTGGCAAGTGGAAAGATGTACCTGCAAATCAAGTTCAAGACTGTTTTCCAAGGTACGTGTCAAGAAATCGGGTAACACTTTGGAAACCTGTTTGCAATTCATCGAATTTTTTCTCCTGAAAGCTCAGAATAAATATCTCTCAAATTTTTAATAGCCCTGTGCACCCGGGCCTTGATCGTACCCTCGGCGCACCGAAAAATTTCGGCAATTTCTTTATATTTTAGATGTTGAAATCGACTAAGTTCCAGGACCTCACGATCTTCGTCTTCCAGTTTGGAAAGCGCTTTTTGCAGTAACGCGATTGTTTGGTACCGCTCTAAATTCTCCACCGGGATAGGATCGTGACTGACAACGTCCTCTTTTTCATCGTCTCGTGTGACCTCGCGTTTCTTTTTTTTCAAGTAATCGAACCGCGCATTGCGGGCGATTTGAAACATCCAAAATGTGAATTCACTTTTACCTTTGTATGTTGCCCTGTATTTGAGTATTCTCAAAAAGACATCTTGAACCAGATCCTCGCTGATTTCACGGGTTCCGGTAAGACGTAAAAAATAGTTGAATAATGTTTTATGATGTCGCTCGAAGATCAAGCCAAGTTTTCCCAGGTTACCGTCTCGAACTTGCAGCATCAATTGTTTATCCGACAGTGATCGCAAACGCTCCGCCTATTTTCACTTGTGCTATTTGTTTAAATACACTCCTGTTTGGGGGAAAGGTTACAAAGAAAAGTGCAAAAGAGCAATTTTTAGGGACTCAAAGAATCAGTAATTTCCAAAATCTGAAAGATGGGGCTTGGTGCCCCTTGGGAGATTTTCAGACCCCCCAGAAGGGTCCAAAACGGCAAACCGTGCTTAAGATTCTAGAGCGAGGGAGGTTATGTCAGGAATAGAAAAAGCAGTTAAGTATTCGTCTTTTAAGAGCCGCAATTCTTTTTCAAAATGTCTCAAATTCTGAAACCGGAGATCGGGGTCTTTATTCAGAGTTTTAAGCATCACTTTGTCTAATCTTTTTGGGTAGTTTGGAATCGCTTTTCTTAAAGTGCGCAGAGATATTCGCAAACGTTGATTTTTTGTGGAGGCGTTATCAAAAGGATTAAAAGGAATACAACCCGTAAGCAGTTGTAACAGGATGACTCCAAGTGAATAGATGTCTGCGCGGCCATCAATTTTTTGAACTCTAAGATTAATCTCCGGCGCGATATGATACGTCAGGTACATCGCCTCTGTTTCTTCGAGCTCAAGGAGATTTCTGGCAATCCAGCTATACCCGAAATCATCAATTTTTATGGTCCTTGCTTCGTTGATGTAGATGCTGTTTGGGTTCAAGATACCATGAACGATACCGCGAAGATGTGCATGTCGTAATATTTCCGCGAGTTGGATCATGATATCGAGAACCTTTTCCAAAGGAATTGGGGAGCTTTCGTGAATGTATAAACTCAGAGTTCGGTCGTCAATGGGCTCGCTTACAACGACAAAGTGGTTGAGCTCTCTACCGTAGAAATGGACTTTAACAATGTTGTTACAATCGAGCATGCTGCTCATGCGTCCGCTATTCAAGAAGTTATAAACATTTACGGGGTCTTGAGCTGTTTTCCGGTCGAGTACCTTGAGAAAGTTCCTTTTTTCTTCTCCCCGGTCTTCAATTTCATATACGGTAAAACAAAATTTTTTACAGATTTTTCGAATGACCCGGAAATTTTCAAACTTTGGGAAAGACATTAATTTCCTGAAATGAACTGTATAATTATTTTTTATTATATCGTTAGATAACATTCAACACTTGAGAGGGTTTCTTGCTAAAGCTGAAAAGAGGCCGGCGAGGGTCACAAATAATAAGAGCCGCCCGCGCTTATATACAGACGGCACAGACGGCTCTCGGAGGGAGGAGGTCAGTTTTTTTTCTATGTTATGTCTTATTACTTTAAACGCCACGACACATTGAAAATGTTCCAAAATCCTTGCGGAAAATTAATATTAAATATAGGTAACTTAACTTTGGTTTATAAAAATTAATCCGTATTCTATTTCTGTAGAATTTAATTACGGAATGGATATGAATGATCGAATTTTAGTCCTTGATGGGGAAGAAAAATTACGGAATCGCTACCAACATGAATTACAAGCGTTAGGGTACCAGGTCATAACAGCCGGGGATAGCCGTATCGCGCTGGAGAAAATCAAATGTGGATCTGTGGACTTGGTGATTATGGATTTAGAGCTTCCAGACGGGTCCGGGTTTGACTGCTTAGAAAGATTGATGTCACTGCGACGGCAAGTGAAAGTGGTTATCAATACCACTGATGCCAGCTATAAAGAAGATTTCCACTCTTGGATAGCCGATGCCTTTCTGATGAAGTCCGCGGATCTCAATGAGTTGACTCATACTGTAAACGATATCCTTCAACCAAATTAACACTACAGCGCAAGATCGATCATTTTAAGACAATTATTTGAAGTGCATCGACTGTGTCGATGCATGAATTGACATAGTCAATTCACTCCAAAGATGTAACGATAGCTAAACTTGCGCAGTCGTGCTCATTTTTAACCTCAATTTTAGCCTGCTTTTATCAATGATCTATTGAAGCTCCGCCTCAAACCCTGTGGGCTCATTTGGGCTTATTCAGGTTTCACTTCAGTTCAGTCTGAAGAGGAAAACCGGTAAATAAAAATTTCCACAAAAGTATCCAACGGGGCAAACCGACAAGACAAAGCCCGCCCACAGAATCAGAACTGCCACAGAATTGAAATTACAATTACAAAAATCGGTCAGTTACGGGTAGTGTAAGGCAGGCATTTTGCTCTGCAAGATGCCTACAGGCTGGAAGCCTGTGTTACATTCCCCCCGTAACTGACCGATTACAGGCGCCACAACAATTTTGTTGCTTAATTAGTTCATTATTGCTACCTTGATTTTACGAAAAAATGATTTTCAATGAATCAGATCGATTTACTCATCCTTATTTTTATTGGCTTTTTCTTGATGAAAGGGCTCTTCCGCGGTTTCTTCCATGAAGTGTTCGGGCTTGTTGGTTTAATGGTTGCGCTTATTTTCGCGACAAAATACTCGAGTGAAGTTGCTGCCATGGTGAATAAGATTCTGCGTATCTCCAGCAATATGGCTGCGATTCTCGGATTCATTTTAATCTTTTTTGGGATCGTGCTTTTCTTTCAAGTCGTCATTCATTTTTTTCAGAAAATTTTTCAATATACAATGCTCGGTTGGCTTGAAAAACTTGCCGGAGGGACGGTGGGTTTTGTTAAAGGCGCCACGGTTGCCAGCCTCATGTTAATTTTTTTGTCCAGCCTGCCGTTCAGTGGAAAGTTGTTTTCCGAAAAGGAGCACAGTATATTTTATCAACCGATGGTCGGTTTCGCGCCAAAAGTATTTAACTTTGTCATGGAGGCCGTTCCCGGTTCCAAATCTTTTTATTCCGAATTAAAGGAAAGCGTCGAGGATGTATCACCCAAAAAAAGAATAAAAAACAAGGAGTTATTGAAATCCCTCCGGAGAAGAGAAGAACTCCATAAGCAACTTTCGAAAGAAAATGAGCGATCCCGCTGAACTTTACGACCTCCTCGAATTCAATAAAATCCTTCAGCTCTTAAGTCGTTTTGTCATGAGTGACTTTGCAAAAACGCACATTGAAGAAATCCATTTTGTGCGAGATAAAAAGACCATCGAAATTCTGCTCACCGAAGTCACTGAGCTGCGCGATCTTATCGAGCACGACGAGCCATTCCCTCTCGACTCTTACGACGATATCCGCCACGATTTAAACGCTGCTGCTGTTCCAGGGCATTTTCTTCAACCGGCGGCGCTGGTTCGCGTGATCCGGGTTTTGAGCGTTGCCGCCAAAGTGCGGGCTTATTTATCCAAACGCCGAAAATCGTCGCCTCTCTTGTGGGTTCATGCAGAAAAAATCACCGAGCTCAAACATATCCAACGCGAGGTGCAGCGAAACATTGACCTCAAGACTTTGGAGGTGAAAGACTCAGCCAGCGACAGATTAAGCCAACTGCGGAAAGCCATCTCACACGCTGAACAGAACGTGCGAGCGGTCGTGGAAAAAGCGCTCAAGACCTACTCGGCGAAAGGGTATCTGCAGGAATCATTGATGACATTCCGCGACGGCCGGTTCGTTCTCCCGCTTAAACTCGATTACAAGGGGCAGGTGAAGGGATTGGTGATCGACGAGTCGGCAAGCGGGGCGACTTTGTTCATCGAGCCGTTTGAATCCGTGGAAATCAATAACAAGATCAGGCGACTCAAAATCGAGGAACGACGTGAGATTGAGCGCATTTTGCAAGAGCTCACGGCGAGGCTCCGTCCGGAGATCGAGAACATCCGGCACAACTTAATGGCGTTGTCGCAGCTCGATTTTATTCAGGCCAAAGCGCTTTTCGCGCGCGAATTGAATTGCAGCCAGCCTGCTTTAAACGACCATAATCTCATTCATATTCGGGAAGGCCGGCATCCTCTGCTTGTTATGAGAGACCATGGAGGTGAAAAAGTTGTCCCTTTGAATCTAAAAATAGGCGATGGTTTTCACACGCTGGTCATAACAGGACCGAACGCCGGAGGAAAAACCGTTGCTCTGAAAACTATCGGTCTTTTTTGTTTGATGGTTCAAACCGGCATCCCGGTTCCAGTCAGTCCGGATTCACAGATGGCCGTTTTTGAAACTGTTTTTGCCGATATCGGTGACTTTCAATCCATCGAGCAAGACCTCTCGACGTTCACTTCGCACATGCAAAAGATGAAAACGATTTTACAATCTGCCGGGAGTAAAAGCTTAGTGCTTGTCGATGAGATTGGCGTGGGTACGGATCCCGAAGAGGGCTCGGCTATTGCAGTGGCTTTTTTAGAAGAATTGAACCGGAGGCACGTCATTTCTATCGTCACAACGCATCATGGCGCACTCAAAGAATTTGCTTATAACACCGGCGGCGTTGAGAACGGTTGCATGGATTTCGATGTCGAGACCTTGCAGCCGACCTATCGTTTCCGGGTAGGGATTCCAGGCTCCAGCTACGCGATTGAAATCGCCAAACGTTCCGGAATTTCTGAGCCGGTGCTGGCGCGTTGCCGGGAGCTGGTCGGGGCTGAAAAAGGCAAGTTAGAGAATTTGATCGGCGAGCTGGAAAGGCATGTTTCGGAATCGGAAAAATTAACTGAGAAAATGAACGTCGAGAAGACCCGGCAGCAGGGCTTGGCGAAGTTATATAAAGAGCGTTACGAAAAGTTGAAGCGTTACGAAAAATCTTTGAAAGCTAAGGCTGCTGCAGAGGCAGATGAAATTTTGCAGTTAGCCAATGCTCGAATCGAACGTGCTGTCAAAGAGATTAAAGAGGGACACGCCAGTCAGGAGGCCATCAAGCGCGCAAAAAAAACGGTTGCGGATGAGAAGGCTAAAATTGCAGTTGCGCGCGCAGAGATAAATGCGGATGAGCCGGAACCTGACCTGGCGCCGTTGCAGAAAGTCGATCTCGGGGAGCATGTCTACTGGCGACGACAAAACTCGCACGGAAAAGTGATTTCGGGTGTGGATGGGGCGGGAAAAGTTTTGATCGAGGTGGATAATTTTAAATTTCGTGTTCCACTCGGTGAATTACAATTGAGCACAATGCCGGAAGAACCACAACGCCAAAAACGTCGCACGTCGGTCAAGATCGAAACCTCCCCGAAAAGCGACGTGCTTCCGGAAATCAGTCTCCGCGGCCAGAGCTTGGAAGAAGCGATCGCCAACACCGATAAATTTTTGGACGATGCGTTGTTGGCGGGATGGCAGACGGTCCGCATCATCCACGGTAAAGGCGCCGGCATTTTAAGAAAGGGCATTGCCGATTTTTTAAAGAGTCACCCACGAGTGAAAAGCAAAAAAATGGGCGCCTGGAATGAGGGGGATATCGGGGTGACGGTGGTTGAGTTGGATTGAACGGGACTTGAAAGTCTTGGTATTGTTTCGGATTTCGATATTCGAATTTAGAATTTAGGCGTTTCTCTATCCTATTTCGTATATCAGATTCCGGACTCGAAATCTGATATACGATATGTGAACTACGATTTGCGATTTTTTAAAAGAAGCTCGTCTTCTCAAATCGTACATCGTCAACCATTTTTAAAGTTGCTGAGATTTGGAGGTTAACGATGTCTTTGAATACGGAGCATCTGGGCCGCTGTATCCAGACGCTGGAAAGTTCGTTGACTCTGTTAAACCAAAGTGAAGTGGGGAGCACAGAGTATGAAATTTATCGGAATGCGGCGATAAAAGGATTTGAATTAACGCTTGAGATCTCCGGCAAACTACTTAAAAAGACCATCAAACCGTTTTTTGCGACGCCGAAAGCGGTGGACAGGCTTATGTTTAAGGATATTTTCCGGTATGGCGCCAAACATGATATTCTTAGCTTGGAAGAAGTGGAGCGGTGGTTCAGTTATCGTGACAATCGTAACGTCACGTCCCATGACTACGGCGAGGGGTTTGCCGAAAAAACGCTGGCATTGTTGCCAGGTTTTGTCGCCGACGCCAAAAGACTGCGGGAGAAGTTAGATCGTGCGGACACTTGAATTAAAACCGGAATATTTAGAACGCTTACAAAAGCTGCTCCGTGAGCATGTGCCCTGGGCTGACGTCTGGGCTTACGGCAGCCGGGTTAACGCGCTCTGCCACGAAGCAAGCGATCTTGATCTGGTGTTACGTAATCCTGCAGAGCTGTCGCAACCGTATGAAAAACTTTATGAATTGCAGGAAGCGTTTTCTGAAAGCGATTTGCCGATTCTTGTTGACATACTGGACTGGGCAAGAATTCCGGAAAGTTTTCGCAAGGAAATTGCACAGGCCCATGTCATTGTACACCAGGCGGACACAAAAACGTGATTTTCACCCAGGAAATGTAATATAGAAGCTGGCCGAAAAGTATCTTTTACTTAGCGAAGGCGTCCCCGCCGAGCGAATTTTACTCTAACTCTGTGCTCCAAAAGCCCTCGGGGAGACGCCTTCAGGAAGTGATTTTCGACTTTTCGGCCAAGCTCCTACCCTATGGAGAACCTTTACACAATGACACCCCTGGATACCGCCATCGAAGCCGCTAAGATCGGCGCACAAGTTCTCATGGATTCGATGAAAAACTTCGATCCGGAGGAAGTCGATCACAAACAGCAGTTTGATTTCGTGACGCACGTGGACCATCTTTCGGAAGCTGCGATTCTCGATTTCATTCGCAAGCGCCATCCCGATCACAGCATTTTAGCGGAAGAGTCTGGAGGCCCGCAGCAACAGGATGGCTACTTGTGGATCGTCGATCCGCTCGATGGCACTAAAAATTACATCCACCAATTCCCGATGTTTGCGGTTTCGGTCGCCCTGATGCATGCAGGAGAGCTGCAAGTCGGGGCGATCATCGATCCGGTTCGCGATGAATTGTTCTATGCAGAAAAAGGCCGGGGCGCTTTTCTGAACGGGCAGCCAATCCGGGTTTCGCAAACACGTGACATCTCCTTGTGTTTGCTCGCCACCGGATTTCCCTTCCGCGCCAAGCATTTGACAAAGCCGTACTTCGATGCCTTTAAACAGCTCTTTCATCGAGTGAGCGACCTGCGCCGCGCCGGCGCCGCTGCTTTGGATTTAGCCTATGTGGCCTGCGGCCGCGTGGACGGCTTCTGGGAAGTGACCCTCAACGCCTGGGATATCGCCGCCGGCGCTTTACTGATTCAGGAAGCAGGCGGTCGCGTCACCGATATTTGGGGCGGAGCTGATCACATTCGAACCGGCCACATCGTGGCGAGCAATGGACCTATCCACGATTTTATTACACAGGTTACCGGTGACGTTTTCGAAAATTAACGGCATGTAGTCGGCGCGACTACTTGCCACTTGCTACTTTTCTCTTGCCTGACCATCTCATCCCGAAATTGGCTTTTGTAAGATAAAGACCCGTCTGGAAGTTCTCTGGGACGTCTTCAGGTGGCTTCTTCTCAAAGAATTCAATGTCTACGCCGATCCTTCCGATGTAATCTTATGACCTGTTTATAGCATTTGCAAACAATAGTCTCGAAAAGGAAATCGTATGAATCGTCTCAGTCCACACGACATTAAACGAATTAGACTTAATTTAGGTCTGACTCAAGAGGAATTGGCTCATAACTTGGGGGTGGCTGTTTCAACAGTAAACCGGTGGGAAAATAGTAAAAACAGACCCGGTAAAATGGCTTGTAAGTTACTCTTAAATATGAAATCGCAAGCGGACAGCCCCAGTGAGATTTGAAGTTTTGCGTAGTTCAAGACGATATGATGAGAATCTTTCGTGTTTTTGTTCTAATCCTTTCAGGAGAGCAAGAAAAGGAGAAGATATGAGATGGTTCAGCTTTAATATGATGACTATCCTCTCGATTTTATTCGGGAGTCTATGTTTTGCCCAAGAATCCAAGTTGAAGGTTTATGGCTACTTTGATTTGGAGATCGAGGTCAGCAATAAAGACGCTGCCGCGAAGCGATGGACATTTGATCAACATCATTTCAATGTCGTGACGATCTATCGTCTCAATGACTGCTTCAGAGTTTTTGGAGAAATCGAATGGGAGCATGGTATCTCGTTAGAATCCGGAGGTAGTGGCTCCGGATTAGTAGCCTTGGAAAGAGCGTGGGTTGAATACAAGCACTCTGACGGGTTGAAAATTAAGGCCGGCAAGTTTTTACCCCCTTTTGGCATCTATAATTTAAAGCACGATGCCACGCCGACATTTTTGTCTTCCTTTTTACCTAATGCCATTTACGGAAAACACACAAATACTTCGGGCGGCAAGCAGCGACTTTATGCCAAGTTTGCGACAGGAGTTCAGGTTTTAGGGACTCTCTTTTCAGGACAGTGGCAGGGTGATTACTACCTGTACCTGAGCAACGGACGAGGCGCTCAGCCAGGAGAAAAAGATGACAATTCCAATAAAGGTGTGGGTGCACGCCTGGAAATAAGTCCGCCTCTCGAAGAGCTAAAACTTGGCGTTTCTTTCTACACGGACAAAAATGGAACCGCAAATAACACAAAGCAAACCACCCTGGCGTTTGACGTGGCGCTGCGACGTTCGAATTTTCTGATAGAAGCCGAGTACTTTGCGCCGCGATTGGAAAAAGTAGACACGCTGGGCGTCCCGGTAGATGACTTCCGAACGTCTCGCGGGTTTTATGTGCAAGCCGCCTACACCCTTTTGGGTCAACTCACCCCTTTTGCACAACTCAACTTTTTTGATCCCGATAGCGAAACGCGTAATGACGGGGAGTCTGATATCGTTTTCGGCCTCAATTTAAGTCTCACTCCCCGGGTCTATTTAAAGAGCGAGGTTCATTTTCTACGATTTCAAAATGCAAACAGCAAAGAGTTTGAATTGTATATGAGTTCAATCGCTGTCGCATTTTGATAAAACAATGAGGTGCTCAACAATGAACAAAACACGCTTACTGTTTCTTGCACTTGGGTTGTTTTATGGCGTAATAGGGCCCAATGCCAACGCTCAGATCGCCGTTATTGTGAACAAAAACAACTCAATAAGCGACATCGCTCTCGATAATCTAAAGAATATTTATCTCGGTAAGGTTTCTACTTTTTCCAACCGTACGTCTGTCGTTTTATCTGAGTATGCCCCGGTAAAAAAACAGTTCTACAAAACTCTTTTAAATAAAGATGTCAGCAGTGTAAAAAAATATTGGATCAGCTATGTTCTTTCCGGGAAAAGTTCATCCCCCCCTATTGAAATCAAAAACTTAGACGAAGTACAATTGTTTATGTCCAAAAATCCCGGCGCCATATGTTTTGTGAAAGTGTCCGAGCTCGATAACAGGTTCAAGGCCTTGACAGTCGATGGTAAAAAACCCGGCAGCGCTCAGTATCCTCTGAAATACAGGAGCCGACCTAAGTGATACAATTGATGATTCACGTTCGAAAACAAGACTCATGATGCGATTTTTCAGGCGTCTGCCCATCCGAGCAAAGCTTGTGGGCAGTTCAGTCGTAACTCTTCTAGTGATAGCTTTTTTTGTTTTTACGTATTATCCGAATAAGCAGAAGAAACTTGCTCTGCAATCGCTGCAGACAAAAGTTCAGAGTATGGCGGAAATGGTGGCCTTGGGAATCGGGATGGGATTGGGCTCTAGCAATTATACTGCCATCACAGAGGCGATGAAGTGGGCGAGATATGATAGCGGCTTGAGTTATATCGTCGTTCTCGATACGACCCATGAAGAGTTTGCTGCCTACAATCGCAGCAATTTGAAAATAGATCTTACCCAAATCCTGCAGCATCAGAATCTTTTTGAATCAGATGGGATCTTGCACGTGGCGACTGCAATACGTTACCAGAACGTTGAGTATGGCACGTTGCTTTTGGGGTATTCCTTGCACCAGGTCTATAGTCAGATTCAAAGCCACAAAAAGACGTCTCTGTATATCAGTCTAGCAATTCTCGTCCTCGGGGTTGTGATCAATCTAATTTTCAGCAATATGATAACCCATCCTGTGCTGCAGCTTCGGGACGCATCCAAAGAAGTGGCCGCGGGCAATCATGCGGTTCGGATCCGCGTCGATGCGACCGACGAGATCGGAGATTTGGCGCAATCCTTTAACGAGATGATGAAAAATATAAGGATGTCGTCGAGTGAAAATAAAAAGCAGGACTGGCTGAAAAGCGGACAAGCTGAGCTGAACAACCGGATGCGCGGCGAGTTGGATGTGGTCACCCTCTCGCAAAACGTGATTAACTACCTCGCGGAATATTTAAATGCCCAAATAGGCGCGCTCTATCTGATTGATGACAGTACCACACTCAAGCTTGTGGCAAGTTACGCTTACACCAAACGAAAAAATATCTCTAATGAATTTGGACTCGGCGAGGGACTGGTGGGTCAGGCTGCTTTGGAAAAGAAAAGTATCCTGGTCACTGGCGTGCCCGATGATTATATCAAGATCCAGTCGGGCCTGGGCGAACGTTCACCGAGCAGTATTTTTGTGATACCGTTCTTATACGAAGGGAGCGTGAAAGGCGTTATTGAGCTTGGTATACTGGATCAATTCAACGAAGTTCAGCTTGAATTTTTGGAGCTCATCGTTGAAAATATCGCCGTTATTTTTCATTCGGCGCAATCCCGGGTCCGCATGCAGGAATTGTTGGGAAAAACCCAAAAGCTGGCTGAGGAGCTGCAAGAGCAGCAAGAGGAATTGCGGCAAAGCAACAAAGAACTCGAAGAACAAGCCGAGGCGCTAAAAGAATCTCAAGCACAATTGGAAGCACAGCAGGAAGAGCTCAGACAAACCAACGAGGAGCTCGAGAGCCAGACCAAAACTCTTGAGAAACAAAAGCTCGACATCAACAGGAAAAATAGAGAACTGCAAGAGACTCAACGGGATCTCGAAAGCAAGGCGAAAAATTTAGAGCAAACGAGTCAATACAAATCCGAATTTCTCGCAAATATGTCTCATGAGCTCCGAACTCCCTTGAACAGCTTGCTCATCCTCTCAAAATTACTTTCGGAAAACAAAAGCGGCAACCTTACGGACAAACAGGTTGAATTTGCCAAGACCATTTATTCCGCCGGCAGCGATTTACTAAACCTGATCAATGATATTTTGGATCTCTCGAAAGTGGAGGCGGGGAAAATGAAGGTGCAAATTGAGCCGACCTCCATCTCGGATTTGATGGCCAATTTTGAGCGTAATTTTAAATACTTAGCAAAAGAAAAGAACTTGGAATTTGTGATTGATTTGGCTGACGACATCCCTGACGAGATACGAACCGACGGCCAAAGAGTCGAACAGATTATCCGCAATCTCCTTTCTAATGCGTTTAAATTCACGAAAAAAGGCCGGGTCAGCATGAAAGTCACTCGTCCTACAAAGCAAGAGTTGATGTCGAACGAGAGCTTAGATGCGAAGAATACCATTGCGATTTCCGTAAGCGACACCGGCATAGGCATCCCGAAAGAGAAGTTAGAAGCTATTTTCCAAGCTTTTCAACAGGCCGATGGCAGCACAAGCAGAAAACATGGAGGAACGGGTCTTGGCCTTTCCATTTCGAGAGTTTTGAGTGAGCTTTTGGGCGGCGAGCTCCGCGTGCAAAGTCAAGAAGGAGAAGGCAGTACCTTTACTTTGTATTTGCCGGATTACAATCAAACGGAAACAGGCGCGGTCTCACAAACATCACATTCTTCCCCAAAGAGGTCCAAGGACAAGAGGCTTTCTGTTTCAAAGGCGACCAAAGCTCACGTGGTTACTCCCCAATCGTCTCATGACGGCATTGGCAATGACAAGGGTCTCTCCGCCTCCGGAAAGTCCATTCTGATCATTGAGGATGATGATAAGTTTGCAAAGATACTTATTGAGCTGATTCGATCAAAGGGGTATGAATGCCAGCATGCCGAAACCGGCGAAAAAGGAGTTCAGTTTGCACTCGAGTACCGGCCGAGCGCCATTATGACGGACATCGGCTTGCCCGGTATAGATGGTTGGGCAGTCATGCGAAAGCTTAAAGATAATCCTAAAACGCGGCATATTCCCGTCTACTTTATGTCGGCTGCGGACAAAACCATCGAAGCCATGCGTATGGGCGCAATTGGTTTTCTTTCTAAACCGGTGAGCATCCACGAACTCGAAGCGGCTTTTACGAAAATTGAGGAAACCCTTTCAAAAACAGTAAAACAATTACTGGTCGTCGAAGATGATGAGACCCAACAGAAGAGTATCATCGAGTTGATCGGAAACAACGACGTACAGATAACTTCGGTCTTAACAGGGGAAGAGGCTTTAAAAAACTTGAAGTCCACTGCCTTTGACTGTATGATTCTCGATTTGGGTCTTTCGGATATAACCGGTTTTGAATTGTTAGAAAAAATCAAATGCGATAAACAGATTCCTAAATTGCCTATTATTGTGTATACGGGGAAAGAGCTGACGCAAGACGAAGAGCATAAACTGCGAGCCTACGCTGAAAGCATTATTATCAAAGGAGTCAAATCTCCGGAACGCCTGTTAGACGAAGTCTCGCTATTTTTGCATCGCCACGAGATGCAACTTCAGGAAAATCAAGTCAAAATTCTGCGCAACATCCCGGGCAAAGAAGTAGACCTCAACGATAAGAAAATATTGGTCGTGGACGATGATATGCGTAATGTTTTTGCTTTGACAAATATTCTTGAAGAAAATGGGATGCAGATTGTTTTTGGCAAAAATGGAATCGCCGGTTTAGCGGCGCTCGATAAAAATCCCGACACAGATCTGGTGTTAATGGATATCATGATGCCAGAAATGGATGGCTACGAAGCAATGGCTGCGATTCGCAAGAAAAAAAAGTATAAGGATTTGCCTATTATCGCACTGACAGCAAAGGCGATGAAAGGGGACCGGAATAAATGCATCGAGGCCGGGGCAAACGATTACTTGTCCAAACCAATCGACTCAGAGAAGCTGCTTTCGCTCATGAGAGTATGGTTGCATGAGTAAAAATATGCACGAGAACCCATCGGCGGTTTCTGAGAACCAGAATATCGAAATCCGATTAATTCTGGAGGCGATCTACCTGAAGTACGGTTTTGATTTTCGTAATTACTCGAAAGCTCACCTCAAAAGAAGAATATTGCGTCGTCTTGCAATCGCGGGAATCGATACGCTATCCGAGATGCAAGTGAGACTTTTGTATGATCCGGAATTTTTTTATACCTTGCTGCGCGATCTGTCTATCAATGTTACCGAGATGTTTCGCAACCCCACTTTTTATAAAGCGCTTAGGAAAGAGGTTGTTCCCACTTTAAAAACCTATCCATTTATTAAGATCTGGCACCCCGGTTGTTCCACAGGAGAAGAAGTCTATTCCATGGCTATTTTATTACAGGAGGAGGGGCTGTTTGAGCGTTCGCATATTTACGCGACAGATTTCAACGAAACGGTTTTACAGAAGGCAAAAGAAGCGGCATACCCGATCAATTGCATCCGGGGGTACACTGCGAATTATCAAAAAGCCGGGGGGCTGGAATCATTCGCAGATTACTATACCGCACAAAATGAAGTTGCGGTCATGGATTGCGGCTTAAAGAGGAATGTTATCTTTTCGGACCACAACCTGGTGACCGATGGCGTCTTTGGAGAAATGAATTTAATTATATGTCGCAACGTCTTGATCTACTTCGATAAGGATTTGCAAAATCGAGTCTTTAAACTTTTTTATGAGAGCCTATGCCGGAACGGTTTTCTCTGTCTCGGTTCGAAAGAAAGCTTACGATTTTCACAACTGGACGATTGTTTTAAAGTGATCAATGGGAATGAAAAAATCTATCAAAAAAAAAACTAAACCGATGACGTCACGGTATGAAGCGGTTGTGATGGGCGCTTCTGCCGGCGGTCTTGAGGCCCTGCGGTTTATACTCGGCTCTTTGCCTGATGACTTTCCCCTCCCCATCATTATTGTCCAGCATCGCCATCCGAACTCGGATGACTATTTGATCACATGCCTGAATGAACGGTGTCGCCTAAGAGTGAAAGAGGCAGATGAAAAAGGAAAGATCGAAGGTGGTATCGTTTATATCGCTCCTCCTAATTATCATTTGTTAATTGAAGAGGATCGAACCTTTTCATTGTCAGTTTCGGCTCATGTCAACTATGCACGTCCTTCTGTGGATGTTCTTTTTGAAACGGCGAGCGACACCTATGGCGCAAAATTGATTGGAGTTATTTTGACGGGAGCGAATAATGACGGCAGCCTTGGATTGAAGGAGGTTAAGGAACATGGCGGGCGCGTTATAGTGCAAGATCCTGAAACGGCAGAAGCCGCTTCCATGCCCAAAGCGGCCCTCAAAGCTACGGAGGTGGATGATATATTAAGCTTGGATGAGATCGCTTCGTTTCTTTGTAAACTTTGTGGTTGTTGAAGTTCATAAACGAAATTGAAAAAATGCCCTATAGGTTTTTAAAAACAAAGCGATATACCTGATGTAGGAGAACTATTTAGCCTGTGGTATTGAAGTGCAACGCTTTCGCGTTGCGGCTTACATAGAGACCGTGTAAAACTAAAGTTTTGCACGCAAAAGCTTTTCACCCCTGAATAGTTACGATGTTGGAAACCGAGGATTTTTTTGAAGATAGAAATATGAAAACGGAGGACAAGATTAACATCCTTCTCGTCGATGACAAGCCCGAAAATTTGCTGGCGCTGGAAGGAATTTTGGAAAGTCCGGAAACCCGTCTGATCAAAGCGACATCCGGCAATAAGGCTTTAGCTTTAGTCTTGGATTATGATTTTGCTCTTGTTCTCTTGGATGTACAAATGCCGGAGATGGATGGGTTTGAAACAGCCAGTTTAATGCGTGGGATTGGAAAAACCAAAAATATACCGGTTATCTTTATCACAGCGATCAGTAAAGATGAAAAATACATATTTCAAGGTTATGAATCGGGCGCAGTTGATTACATCTTCAAGCCGGTTCGACCTGAAATTTTAAAAAGCAAAGTGCAAATTTTTCTGGAGCTTTATAAGCAAAGGAAATTATTGGAGAGACAAACTTTAGAGCTCGAGCAGAAGATGACGGAGTTAAGCGCTGTGCTGCTGGAGCTGCAAACCAAAGAGAAGTTATTGCACAAGCAAGCTGCGGAGCTGAGATGCGTAAATCAAGAATTGAAAGATTTTGCTTATATCGTTTCGCACGATCTCAAGGCGCCGTTGCGCGCGATCTCCTCCCTTTCAGAATGGATCGTATCCGATTATAGAGATAAGTTTGATGAAAAGGGCAGAGAACATTTAGAGCTGCTGAAGGGGAGAGTCAAGCGTATGCACGATCTGATCGAGGGAATTTTGCAATATTCCAGAGTCGGTCGCATGCAGGAAAAGAAAATGGAGGTGAACCTGGATGAGTTGGTTCCGGAAGTCATCGATATGCTGGACCCTCCGAAAAATATCCAGGTTGATATTAAAAACAAGTTGCCTTCCATTCAATTTGAAAAGGTCCGCATCGAGCAGGTGTTCCAAAATCTCATTAGTAATGCCATAAAGTATATGGATAAGGAAAGAGGGAAAATAAGAATCAGCAGCGCAGAAGAAAACGGCTGCTGGAAAATTTTTATAGCTGATAACGGTCCTGGAATAGAGAAGAAGCATCAGGATAAAATCTTCCAAATGTTTCAAACCTTAAAAGCACGGGACGAATATGAGAGTACCGGGATTGGACTTGCACTGGTGAAAAAAATAATAGAGATGAACGGCGGAAAAATATTCGTAGAATCCGAACTCGACCGAGGCAGCACATTTATCATTACTATTCCAAAATGAGAGATAAAAAACCCATTTTACTCGTTGAAGATGATCGCATCGATGCCATGACTGTCCGGAGAGCGTTCAAAGAAATTAAAGTAGACAACGAGTTGATCGTTGCGAGCAATGGCGAAGAAGCGCTCAAAGTACTACAAGATGAGGATCAGCAAAAACCTTGTATCATTATTTCTGATCTGAATATGCCCAAAATGAACGGGATTGAGCTGCTGACAGTCTTAAAAAAAGATGAAACATTGCGAAAAATTCCAGTCGTTGTGCTGACAACGTCGCATGAGGTTCACGATCGATTTCACTGTTTCAATTTGAGCGCAGCGGGTTATCTAATAAAACCGATGGATTATGTGCAATTTGTTGAAGTAATCAGAACCCTTGATTTGTATTGGACGCTCAGCGAGCTGCCAGAGTAATTGTCTTTTGCTATGAACAACGAATCTTAAACTATGG
>JBHHWX010000047.1:0-19617 GCA_046756745.1 bacterium
TGGAACCTTTTGTGGAGATTTTAATTTACCGTTTTGCCTGTTCAGACTGAGTTGAAGTAAAACCAGAATAGGTCCAATTTATCCACGGGGTTTACAGCGAAACTTCGATAGATAGTGATTGACCGAAAACAACCCCCTCTTACCTCAACGCACACTCAACTTCCGGTTAAATATTTTTCAGTGCATTCCCGATTCGCTCCAGTCCCTTTTCGATATTCTCGATGGAATTGGCATAAGAGAAGCGCAAATAACCGTCGCCATACTTTCCAAATGCGGTTCCCGATAAAACGGCAACACCGGCCTGGTTGAGGAAATAATGCTCGAGTTGCTGAGAGCCCATGGGTAATTGCTTGACGTTTGGGAAGGCATAGAAAGCGCCTTTGGGAGTGATACAACTGATTCCGGGAATGTCGTTGAGCCCGGCGACGATGAAGTCACGACGTTTACGAAATTCTTCGACCATGGCGTCTACTTCCTCTGTCGGGCCTGTGAGCGCTTGGATTGCGGCATGTTGAGAAAAGGTTGCTGTACATGAGTTGCTGTTGATCATCAGGCGTTCGACTTTGTGCGTCAATTCTTCGGGCATGACCCCAAAGCCCAAACGCCAGCCCGTCATAGCATACGTTTTCGAAAATCCATCCAAAAGAACCGTCCGTTCCGGCATATCCGGAAGAGAGTAGATACTATGATGTTCGCCTTGGTAAATAATATTTTTGTAGACTTCATCGCTGAGCACCAAAAGGTTTCTGCTCTTGGCAACTTCTGCGATGACCTCGTTGTCCTCTTTGGTGAGGATCCCGCCGGCCGGATTTTGCGGTGAGTTGATGATGATCAATTTTGTACGCTCGGAAACCAAAGACCGGAATTCATCCGGATTGAAACGGAAGTCATTTTCTTCCCAGAGTGGCAGCGGAACCGGGGCGCCGCCAACGAAATTAATAACGGATTCGTAAATTGGAAATCCGGGATTGGGGTAGATGACTTCGTCGCCTTCCTCGATACAGGCTGTAATCAAAAAATACATAATCGGTTTGGCGCCGGGCGTCACGACAACGTTCTGCGGTTTGGTCCTCACGCCGCGCCGTTGATACACATCCTCGGTTATCGCTTCTTTGAGAGGCAGGATACCCGCAGCGGGAGAATAATGCGTTTCGCCGCGTCGAAGGGCGGCAATCCCGGCCTCAATAATATGTTTCGGCGTTGAAAAGTCCGGCTCGCCGATTTGTAGATGAACGATCTCTTTGCCTTGAGCTTCCAGGGCTTTTGCGCGCGCCATCACTTCAAAGGCGGTTTCCGTCCCCAGGCGATTCATTCTTTCTGCAAAAATCATTCTGTTTTCTCCAATATTAGCGGCCAGTTGTGCCTAAAAATTGAAAAGATTCTTGATTTGGTCCCACCGTCGGAAATCATTGAAAATGACGAACACCATTAATGCTAAGAGAAAAGCCATACCAACTTGTTGAACGATGATTTTCGTTTTTACGGAAATGGGTTTGCGTCGAATTCCTTCGATGAATAAAAAAGTCAAATGCCCGCCGTCCAAAACCGGGAATGGCAAGAGATTAAAAAAACCTAAATTTAAGCTGATGAACGCCGTAAACATCAGTAAAGAATCAAAGCCTCGCCTGGCGCTGAAACTGGTCATTTGAAAAATAGTTAACGGGCCGCCAATCGCTTCTTTTATGGCGACTTTGCCGGTAGCGATTTGTTTTAATGAAAAAAGAATCAGTTTCAATGTCTCCCCGGCTTTTTCGAAGCCATACGCCGTCGATTCAAAAAATCCGAACTTTCGGCGAATGGGCGTCGGGGCGATGCCAATCATTCCAATTTTTCTGGGCTCGTTTAATTCAGGGACTACCGTTTCATGAAATGCTTGCCCATCTCTTTGCCATTCGATTTCGATTTCCTGCTCCGGTTTTGAGTGGATGAGCGTCGTGAGCTCCTCCCAGGTGGTGATCGCCTGGCTATCAATTGCCGTGATGACGTCCCCTTTTTCGAGACCTATGGTCTCTGCCGGCCTGCCGGAAAAAACTTCACCGACCCGGGTGCCATCGACAGCCTCAATCAGTCCCATAAAATAAGCTAACAAAGCATAAAGAATCACCGCAGTCAAAATATTCATAAACGATCCGGCTGAGATAACGATCACTCTCTGCCAAATCGGTTTTGACATAAATTCCCAGGATGCGCCGGTAATTTCAGCGTCTAAACTTTCGTCTACCATACCTGACATTTTTACATACCCCCCCAAAGGCAGCCATGAGACGCAGTAATCGGTGTCCCCAATTTTTTTGCCAAACATGCGGGGGGGGAACCCGATCGAAAATCTTTCAACCCGGATACCAACTAATTTGGCAGTAAGAAAATGGCCGAGCTCATGGACAAAAATGAGAAAGCCCAGAACAAAAACGAATGTGATTATCTGATTTAACATTCAAACCTCATAAGAAACGTTACAACGAAACAAAACGATTTTGGACGTATTCACGCGTAAGTTTGTCGAAATACAACAGTTCTTGTACGTCAGTATAACCGTTATACTGAATTTCCGACAAAGCGTTTTCCACAAGTTGTGGAATTTTTTCAAAGCTAATTTTTTCGTTTAAAAATAGATGAACCGCTTCCTCATTCGCCGCATTGAGGACTACCGGGGCGGCTCCGCCGGATGCAAGCGCCTCATAGCACAGTCGCAAACAAACAAATTTGTTGGTATCGGGCTGGGCAAAAGTCAGCTCGTGAAGACTTCGGATATCCAAGCGTGGAAGATGATCAGCCGGAAATCGTTTCGGGAACGTGAGCGCATACTGAATGGGGAGTCGCATATCGGGTACGCCCAGTTGTGCCTTGATAGACCCGTCTTCAAATTCGACCATGCTGTGGATGATGGATTGCGGATGGATCACGACTTCAATCTGGTTAGGCGCGACATCGAAAAGCCAGTACGCTTCGATCACCTCGAGGCCCTTGTTCATCAACGTTGATGAATCGATCGTGATTTTAGGACCCATATCCCAGTTTGGGTGGTTCAGCGCTTGCTGCACGCTGACTCGAGCCAATTTGCTGCTTGCAAGGTTACGAAAAGGCCCGCCGGAAGCGGTTAAAATGATCGTTCGAATTGGATTGTGCTCTTCGCCGGCCAAACACTGTAAAATCGCGCTGTGTTCGCTGTCGATAGGAATCACTTCGGCGCCTATTTCATGAGCTTTTTGCATCACGAGCTGCCCGCCGATCACCAATGTTTCTTTGTTGGCAAGGGCCACGCGTCTTTTTTTATTCAAGGCGTTCAACGTTGGCCGCAAACCGGCAGCGCCTACCAAAGCATTCACGAACAAATCCACATCATCTCTGCCGCTCAGCTCGAGAATTCCATCGAAACCGTCCAAGACCTCCACATCGAGGTCTCTGAATTTAGACGCATACTTTGGGATTTTTCGCTCGTCAAAAATAGCGACGGCTTTAGGGCGAAATCGTCGCGCCTGTTCATACAGAAGCTCGACATTTCTGTTCGCCGTCAAATACCGTACTTCGAATTCCTCCGGATGAGATTCCAGTACATTTAAACAATTCGACCCGATGGAGCCGGTAGAGCCGAATATGCTGATTCTTTTCATAAGTGGTGACTCTATCTAAAGCTTATGCCGATTCCAAGATCGACGCTGGAAAATTCGCTAACATTGTACGACCCGCTCACGTGCACCAACGGGAAAACAGTTACTTTGGCCCCAACAGTGAAATGGGTTTGATTCTCGGTGAAACGTTTACCATCTAAGAACGGGTCGTTCAGTTTTAACGATGAGATATCGACCCCTGCGCCCACGTAGAGCGTCAAGAGTGGCACAGAGTAGCTGGCGACGCCTTTGATACTGAGTGTGCCAACAGTGCCAAAATCAAACTCTTGCGGGACGAAAAGTGCGTGGTAAGCGCCAATGATGGCGACCTTTGGCAGGCCCGGAGCCTGAATGAGGCCGTATTTGAGGCCGGCGCCAATTAAAGTGACGCCGCCGCGGCTATCGGAGCGGGGCGGGCTGATGTTCTCATCAGCATCAGCGCCAAGCGGGAAATAAAAAAAACGTCCCAACAGCTCAAAGTTACCGGGCAGGCCGAGGCTGCCGTGCAAAAAAGCCAGTCCTACAAAATCCTCATCCGCAAAAACCGGCAGGCTTTTAAAATCTTCCGGCACGTTGGCAAGCACACCTTTCAGTCCGATATCGGCGCCGGCGACGCTATGTAAATCGGCTGTATGAAACAGACCCCCGCCCACGATGGTTCCGAAAAATTTGAGAATCGCTTTCACCTCATCGTCGATTTGCTGATTGCTTGCTGCATTATCGAATTTGAAGTACTGCGCCTGGCCGGCCGGAGTCAGAATCAAAACAAACGTCAGGGTCATTATCGAGAGAACGATTCCTTTTCTCATAGATGCCTCCTCAACTCATATAGTTAGTTTTCAAAACATTTATCACGTTCAGTTCTTCATCGGTTAAATTTTTCACTTCTAAATGGATTTTGAAGTGGTCTTCAAATCCTGCCTTCATGTTTTGAACGAGTTCTTTATAGGCGATGTTTCGGTTCAAAATCGTCTGCAATGAGACCGTGTTTTCATGTAACAGTTCCTTGAGGTCTCTGGTTTTATCACTTTCTTGGAGCGACATATAATCAAGAATGCGTCGATGTTCGTCGCCCAATATCACAGAACCATGTTGCAGTACAGCATTTTTAAATCTCCGTTGTGCACTCCCGACCAGTTTTTTAGATTGGTAGTGGATTTCATATTGCGCACTGGTCACAAAACATGCGAAATAATGCTGCTCACGGTTTGCGCCGGTTACGTCTGGACTTTTTTTTTCAAGCGCAACGGGACTGCCTTGGTAATTCAGTGCCCTGATGATAGCTGAGCTGATTTGATTGTACAGATCGATATTATTTTTTTCGTAATAAAAGTGACTTCTCGGAATAATGACGCTATAAGTCAATTCATGAGCATGAAAGATCGCTCCCCCCCCTGTAGGTCGTCGAACGATATCAATTCCGTCTTCCGTGCATTTTGCTCGATTCAATTCGTGAAAATTTTGGTTGTAACCGATCGAAATTGCATAGGGTTGCCAACGATAAACACGCACCACGGGTTGATTCGAAATGATGGAACGTGCTAATGCTTCATCGGCGGCCATGTTGAACGCGCCGTCAGCAGATCCCGTATCGATAAAGCGCCAATTGTTTTCCGTGGTCATTGCGAATCTCTATCTACAACCGCCGCCGACAAGTCGGCCTGACAAACCAGTCGACTATCGACAAAAGCCTTTCCAGTCATCCTAAAGAGAGGATGTCGGAATTTAACCATTTCCATTTCAAAACGCAACTGATCCCCAGGGTAAACGGGTTTTCTGAATTTGACCTTATCCAAAGTTGTAAAATAAACCAGCTTCTCCTCAGGATGGTCGAATTCTTTTAACAAAAGAATGCCTCCAGTTTGAGCCATCGCTTCCAGAATAAGGACCCCGGGCATGATCGGGTGACCCGGAAAATGCCCTTTAAAAAACGGTTCGTTCAAAGTAACATTTTTTATCCCTACCACGCGTTGCCCCGGCTCCAATTCTACGATTCTGTCGACGAGCAGAAAAGGATAACGGTGAGGGAGAATTTTTTGTAAAGCTGAAGCATCCAGTACCACGCCGTCAGCTTGTGTGCCGGCTGTTTGATTTTGCATCCTCTCTCTCCTCAGCTTGGCGCCAAAACAGCTATAAATAATAAAGTGCTAACCAATTTATGATTAGCACCTTCGTAATTGAATGGTCCTATCGCTAACTTGGGATTAATTGCTTTTCGCGGGAGCTCCTTTGTTCAACTCTTCGAGTAGTCTGTCGGTAAGATCTGTTTGATCTTCAGAGGCATATAGAATATTGGCTGCAACAACGTCGAAAATGTAATTATAACCCTCGTCTTTACCGATTTTTTTGATAGCTTCGTTGATTTTTTCGATGACTGGCTTTAATAGCTCGGATTCTTTTTTTACAGCCTCGCCCTGAGGGCCGAATTTCTCATTTAGAAATTGCTGATAACTCACGTAACTATTTTGAATCTGTTGTGCTTTTTCAGCCTTCTTCTCCTTGCTCAGAATCAAACTTTGCGATTCTAATTGTTCTTGCATTTCCTTGATCTCTTTCTCCAGCCCCTTCGCATGCTCCTGCCACTTTTTGCTTAAATCTTCCAACTGCTTTCTGACATCCTGTGCATTCTTGTAAGAAGCTAAGATTTTGTTAGAATCGATGTAACCTATTTTAAGCTGTGCTGACAAAGGCGCACTTAAAAATAAAAGAGATGCAAACAACAAAGTTGCAAGGAACTTCAGATTGATTTTTTCCACTCTAGCCTCCACGAAATTAATTAATTTAATAAAAATAGATAAGTTAAAAACTTCGACCAAAAACAAAATGGGGTTTCCATGCCCCGAATTTTCTGCCTGTATTAGGATCGATGTTGTCAAAACCGTACGCGTAATCAAATCCTAAGATTCCCAGCATAGGCATAAAGATACGCACGCCGACGCCGACCGAACGTCTCAGGTCAAAAATGTCTGTTTTTGCTAAACTTTCCCAGGTATTGCCCGCTTCCGCAAAAGCCAAACCAAATATAGTTGGGTTTGGAGAAATAGGAAATCTGATCTCTGTAGCGTATTTAAACATAACTTTCCCGCCTGGCTGGCTGATGCGGTCAGAAAGGGGATCGTCATAGCCTCGTAATGGGATCGAGCGCGACAAACCCTCGCCTCCCATAAAAAAGAATTCGAGAAAAGGAATGTTATCAGCGTCGTTACCAAAGCCTTCGATGTATCCAGCCTGAAAACTGTTGAATAAGACAAAATTGTGGAATAGCGGTGCGAACCATTCGTTTTGCATGGTGTGCTTGTGAAAGCTTACGGTCCCGCCCAATGGGCCGCCGGAAAGCTCGGTTGATAAAGAAAAACGCGAACCAATCGTTGGAAACTCCGGCCGATCCAAACTGTTTCGAGTGATTATCTGAGTCAAGCTGCTGGTTGTCTTCGGCCATTTTTGAGTAGCAATCTGGTTCGGATTGAGATCGATGATTTGTTGGACAAAGTTCGACAGGTCTGTTCTGTCAATACGGTAAATCCAATCGAGCCTAAAAAAGTTATCCGGCCAGCGTAGTCTGCGTCCCAACCTCAGACTACCGCCTTGACTGCGCTGATCGTATCCCGTAAAGCGGCGATCGCGTTTGGTGTCAAACAGGCTTATCCCAAGCAAAGTCGGTGTATCGAGAAACCACGGTTCTGTGAAACTAATTTGGAAAGACCGAAAGGCTCTGCCAAAATTCCAATCAAAACTGAGAATTTGTCCGTTGCCGAAAAAATTGTTCATGGTGACGCCGATACTGCCGATCAGTTTGTCCCTTTCGCTGAAACCGGCAGACATATTGGCCGTATCCGTTGATTTTTCTTCAACCTCGATGAGAATATCGACTTCATCTTTGTTTTCGAGGGGCTGTACATCCGGTCGCACGTCAGCGAAATAATTTAAAACAAAAATATCTCGTTGACTGCGAATGAGCGCTTCCCTGCTAAAGGTATCCCCGGGGCGAATTTTAAGCTCCCGACGGATGACTTTTTCTTTTGTTTTGGTGTTGCCGGCGATATGTATTTTATTTATTTTTACCGCATTGCCTTCTACGATACGAAAATGTATGTCGACAGTATCAACCGCGACCGGTTTTTCCTGAGGTATGATCGAAGAATAGATATAGCCGGCGTCGTAATAAAGACTGCCAATTCGCTCAAAAACCGCTTTGTCAATTTTCTCTTTGTTATAAACATCGCCGGTTTCAAAATCCAAAAAAGACTTGAGCTGCTGGTCGGTGAAGAGCTCTTGACCCTCCCAGGTAATATCTCCGAAATAGTACCTGATCCCTTCACTTACCCACATATCGATATACATGGATTTTTTACCCTGCCCGTAGTAGATAGAGTCCCTTAAGATCTCGACATCCCGAAACCCTTCTTTACGATAATAATCTAACAGGTTTTTTTTGTCTTCTTCGTACTTTTTACGGTCGAAATCTCCTCCCCCAAAGAATAAAAAGCCGTTTTCCTTTGTGCCTTTTAATTGCTTTCGGAGTTTTTTATTAGAAAATGTCCGGTTGCCATGAAAACGAATGCCTTCGATTTTAACTTTGTTGCCTTCGTTTATTTTCAAGCGCATGATGATTTTGTCTTTTTGAGGATTATCCCGCAGCTTTGTCTCTATGTTTGCTAAAAGATACCCTTTTTCCTCGTACAGATTTTTGATTTTTCTCTGTGCTTTTGCGATTTCTTGCGGACTGATGACTTGCCCCTTATAGAAATTCAACTCTTTTTCAATATCTTTCTTTTTTATCTTCTTATTACCATCTAATTCGATTCGGTCAAGACGGGGATATTCTTCCACCTTAATTTTCAAAGACACGGTTTCATCGACCTGATTCTCCAGTAAAACTTGAATATCGGAGAACATCTTCAAGCTCCAGAGCTGCTTTATTGCTTTTTGGATATCCTCTCCGGAAACACGTTCATTAACGGTTAATCCCGAATTGAGCTTGATGAAGTTCGTATCCGCAGCCTTATTTCCCTCGACGGTGAGATCTCCGAGTTTTAAGCTTTTGCGGCGGTTGGTTTGTGGCCAGGAAGCATTTACCAAAAAAACAAGAAACAGTATTGACAAAAGCCACTTACGATTTCGGGATAAAAACATGTTACAACTCCACATATCACGTGTTCATTAGTTAGTGTCTGAACGAAAACTCGAAAAATGCTCGATTTAAAACCGCTTCGCGAAGGCGTCCCACCGAGCCAAGCAGGAATGACCCCTCGGCCAGGAGGCCTTCGGGAAGAAAGGGTCGTTTTCGTTCAGACACTAGTTATTTGACAAAAGGTCTAACCCAAAGTTAACCAAAAAAGTTCAAATTTCAAGGTCTTAAAACGGGAATGAATGTCTCAACCAGATTTTTTTATCGTCCTTATGGGTTTCGAACAAGGTGTTGTAATCGTACTCCACTTGTAAAAGAAGCTGTGGGTTGAGGCGATATTCCAGTCCGAAAATATGCTGCAATCCGATTCCTTTATTTTGAAACTGATAGTCCACGCCGGCTTTGAGCTCCCCGGTATAAAGCAGATAGATATCATCGGTAAGATATTTTCCCAATAATAACCGGCTGCTTCTCAACCAAGCCAGCGACGACCGTAATTGTTCGTTATTAAAGTTGGCATTCAAGAAATTCCGGGTCAGGGCATAGCTAAAACGAACCACATCGAGATGCAGAGCCTGCTCGATCTCTCGCTCTAAAGGACGCATTAAGGGCCGGAATATCAGGCGATCCGTGCTGTACGCAACCGCATTTCTGGCTTGCTCCTGCACGGTGTCCGAAGAGTAGCCTAAGGTGGCCATAAGGTCGCCTTGAGTTTCTTGATATCCCGGATGTTCGGAAGAAAGCTTGATATTTAAGCGATTCCAGCGACCGTGACCGATTTCCTGGCTGGTCAAATCGTCTACGGTATACAATTCCAGATAGATGTCGTACGGCACATTGCTCGAATCCCGGATGACTGTCCAGGCCTTACCGGAAATAATCGGATAGAGGGACGACCGGTCAAACTGGGCCCCAAAACGGTTCACACGAAAACTCAAATCGGCATACTCAAACTCACCTCGCGTGGAAACCAGCTCGCCTTCAATTCGAAAAGTCGAATCCTTAAAAACTCCGGAAAAATCTAACGCGCTTGCTTCTTTATCTATTTCCATGTTGACGTAAACGCCGGTTGAAAACTGTTTTACGTATCGTGTGGCCTTCTCGGTTTCAGCGTGCACATTCCAATTGATGTTGTTGAGGATATTCATGACAATCGACTTTTCTCCAACTCCGTTTTCGGCAAAAGGAAACATCAGGTTGGCGTTCTGAAGACGAACTTCCCCACGAACAACCGGTCTTTGCCAAGGCCCGGCAATAAAAAATTGTTCTTCGGGGGAATAGCCTTGAACTTCGTACCAACCCACTTCACCCGGCTCCATGATGGCAGGGATATTGAGAGGTATCCCGTTATGAGAAGTTTGAATCGTCAAAGCGCCCAAATTGAGATCGTCGCCGGCAACTTTTAACGGTTCGTAAATACCGTGATTCAATCCGGTAAGGATTTTTGTGTTTGATATGGATAACAACTCTCCCTGGATTCGCCCTTGCAGCTTTTGGATGTCTAAAAAATAATCTTCCCGCTGGACTTCAAGCTCCGCTTCGATATTGGTGATCTTTTTTGTCACCCGGCTCAATTGCAAAACGCCGTTCTGACAACGGAATTTACTATCGGTAAAGTTAGGCTTTTGATACGGTCCTGTGACGTGCAGATCCAGATGTCCATCGCTTTTTGTCTTCACAAAAAAACTTTCGATGTCGGAAAGCATGGAAAGAAAATCACCATCCCCGGAAAGTCGCACATCGATTTCGTCCCTGCCGGTCAACGGAATATATCCGCTGCCGTTGAGCGTGAATCGGTCAGATTTGGTGAAAATAATTTTGCCGGCATGTAATTTATTTTGGGACACGTAAGAGCCATTTCCGCTCTGTTGGTTACTGAAATCCAAGAGAACTTCATCAAAGTTAAACCTGAGGATATTGGCGTCGTGTACCTTAATGTTCCCGAAAATAGGGACTTTAGGTAAGCCGCCTTTTAATGAGACTTGAACAATAGCATTCCCTTGGACAATATTCTCTTTGTTGGTGACAATTTTGATGATATCTTGAACGCGAACCTCAGAGCCGAGAATAGAAGCGTCGACCTCTTTTGTTTGCAAATCGAAGACTCCCGTTGCTTGTATGCGGGTCGTTTCGCCCTTTTCCAGATAGGCTTTCTTTATGAGCAGCTTGCTCCGGTTGCTCGAAAAACTCAACTCTCCGGAGAGAGGCCCGACATTTCTGAAAAAGCCGTCTAATAGCCAGAGATCACCCGTGTACGCGGGGTTTTTCGCATCACCGTGGATGGCTATCTGACCGAATATGTCTCCGTTAAATTTGGGGGACGTACTGCCGAGAAAAGTGAGGAGGCGGGCAAGCCTTAAACCGGAAATATCGAGTTTCCCTGCAAAGGGTATGTAGCTTTCTTTGGAAAAGTCCAAATGAGCGTTGAGCCAGTCGCCCAGGGAAAGTCGGGAGAGTCTTACGACGTCAGGTAAGATCTCTAATTCAAAATCACCCTTTGTCTGCTCGTAAGAATCCGGGAAAAAAGTAAGATCGCCAAATATTTTATTAGGAACCACTGTTGCCGTGTCGGCGATGATTTGGAACAGCTTTTCGGAGTTGTCGCGTCTTGAACCATCCAAAACGAAAAATGGATTTTTACCCAAGTTTTCGGCCCTGAGGTTGAGGGTGTATTCCTCGCGTACAAAATCCAAGATCGGGTTGTTGATAAAAACGAAAATTTCTTCAAAATTCGATGCTTCGACATTCAGGATGGGGCTGGAGGAAAGGCTCTGTGCGGTGGCGGTTAGGTGAAAATCTCCGTCATGCGAGGTCGCGTTCAGCCCGATATGATTATCGCTGTAGCGGAAGGCGCCATGCAAAGACAAAGATTCGCGGGCCTGTTTCGAGAAAACAAGTTTAAATTGACCGGCGCTGACGGGTTTTTTGATGTCGCCGAAAATTTTTATCTCCGATGTGCCGATACACTTATCTGCAGACCTGAAACCCAAGTTGTGGATGTCCCGAGAAAAATCTCCGTCCAAATGAAAGTCGAAATCCAATATCTTATCACGAGTGAGAAAATCTATCTTTCCCTGGCCTGAAAATTTTGCATGCGCAAACCAACCTTTGAGGTTTGCAAAACTCAATCTTAGATCGTCATAAGTGATGTCTGAAGTTAAATCGACGACTTTTCTGTCCAGAAACCAGAGGCTGTCGCTTTTGATGTGACCTTGTACTTCCGGAGTCAACAGTGAGTGGCTGACCTGCACATCTAAACTTACATTGCCCTTCAAAGGCAGCGTTTTCTCCGGTAGGAAGGTTGTGAAAAATTCTTTGAGATCTATTTCGTTTGACACTAAACGGAGATCAAATTCAGGCTCCAACAGGTTTTTTATTCTTCCGGTTAAACTCGCCGGGGAGCCGTTGATAAATTGGGAGGATTTTTTAATTTCTAGATTCCACTCCTTGATTTCGGCTTCGATATTGATGTCGTCTACATAAAGGTTTTCCGATTGTAGTTTTAACTTGCCGTTCTCCAATTTGAGATTTCCGTCGATGTTGAAGCCGCGAGTCGGTTCCATCCGTTCCGTAATTTCGAGGTGTCCATTCACTTTACCGTCCAAAGCCTCGAAATAATTAGGAATCAGAAGAGGAATTTCGGTTCCGATTTTATAATCATGCAAGTCGACGTTGATAAAATCTAATCCCCCGCGCCCTAAATTGAGCTGGCCGTAAAGCACCATGTTATACTCATTCGACTCGAAAAAATGACCCGCCAATCTGAGCCATGCCTTGTCTTGGTTGTCCGTATATGCCCATCCGTTTATTTGTTTGCCCACGCGGATCGTTTTGCCTGTCTCTTCATTCGAAATCACGATCTCGCCCTCGGAGATCGTCATGCGTTTGATAAAATCATATTCTTTGATGAGAGAGCGATAGCGGCTTTCGGCTTCTTCCGAGATCTGCAGGGAAAGATTGACGTCAGGTTTGGCCTGGGGCTTTGGTTTATAGCGGAGAATCAGTTTCGGTTTATAAAGGGTAATCTCTTCAGCCGTTTTTTTAAACTGGCCGCCTCCCCGGACCAGACTCCCGATGCTGTAGCCTAACCGCAACTGATCGATATGAAATTCATACGGAGCATCTCGAAAGGCCAATCTCACGTCTTCTAAATTGACAGAGCCCAACCCAAAACGCACTCTTTCTATTGAACATTTGTCGCCAAAGGTTTCTTCTAACTTGGCGACGAGGATCTTCTTAACCCCGCTCTTGAATTTAAATAAATTCTGCCCATAAAACATCATCGCTGCGATGAGCAGGGTCGTAAGAGTGATTGTAATCAGGAATTTGCGAAACATCTTTTTCGGTTGTTTAAATTGGCTTTGAAACGGCCCGAATTTGTTCGCTTACCATCCCGAACCGGCGTTCCCGATTTTGGTACGCTGCAATGGCTTTTAAAAATTCGAATCGGCGGAAATCCGGCCAGAAAACGTCCGTGACGTAAATCTCTGTGTAAGCCAGTTGCCAAAGCAGAAAGTTGCTGATGCGCATCTCACCACTGGTTCGAATAAGGAGCTCCGGATCGGGTAAGTCTTTTGTGTAGAGATGCTCCGACACGGTGTCTTCATCGATTTCTTCCGGTGAAAGTTCGCCCGACTGTATTTTCACTGCAATGTTTTGGATGCTATCCGTAATTTCTTTACGGCTGCTATAGCTGAGCGCCAGATTCAAAACGAGACCGGTATTGCCCTGCAGGCGTTCTATCGCTTTTTTCATTGCCCGGCGCGCAGGCGCAGGGAGGTCTTCCAGCCTGCCGATCGTTTGCAAGCGTACATTGTTTTTGTCCAAATCGTTGACTTCCGCACGTATGGTTTTTAATAAAAGCCGCATGAGCGCAGAAACCTCTCCGCGCGGACGGTTCCAATTCTCTGTCGAAAAGGTATAAAGCGTTAAGTATTTTAAATTAAGTTCACCGCCCACCCGAACGATTTCACGCACAGAATGGATGCCTTCCCGGTGACCGTCTACGCGTGACAGCTTCTTCCGGTGCGCCCAGCGACCATTACCGTCCATAATAATGGCGATGTGCTTCGGAATGTTCCCGCGTTCAAGTACTCGTTTTTGTAGCTGAGCTTCGTCCATGATTGCCTCATTAGGTTGTTTCACAAGGACTTCTAAAATAACCCAAAATTACTTTAAAGTCAAGAAGTTAATAAACCTCTTTTGATGAAAGAACTCTGTTGATTTGTGACCCAATTTAGGTTCGTTTTACAAAAATACAAATATGTAGTATGCTGCGAGTTTTCGCAACCTATATACAGTACACAACTGGACCCGACTGGGTTTTAATCTAAACAAGTGTGGCTTAGTCAAAACACGGTCACAGACCGTGTTGGATCATTTCTGGACCTTTTTTGCACAGCCCCTCAACGCCTGCTGTATTAATTCGTGTCTGCAAAAGGACTACAGATTATACAATCCGTACTGCAAGATTATTTCCATTGCTTTTTCTAAAAAAAACATTTAATTTTGACACAATTTTTACCTTCCAATCGTTTGAAATGCAGGAATTTCTGATGAGGAACATGGCTTGATCGAAAAAAAAGAGGAGTTGACCGACAAACAGCTCGTTTACAACATCGATGACATGCCCCCCTTACTCGAGGCGATCCCGTTAGGTGTACAACATGTTTTAGCCATGTTTTTAAGCAATATCGCCGTCCCGTTGATTATTGCAACGGCCATCGGTCTGAATCCTGATGAGAAGGCTGTCCTCGTGCAAATGGCTTTAGTTATGGCCGGAGTTTCCACGATTGTGCAGTCCTATCCTATTGGCCCGGTCGGAGCCCGTATCCCTATTGTGATGGGCACCAGTTTTGCCTTTGCCGCCGGTATTATCAGCATCAGTAAACAGTTCAACTTGGCGACTGCATTCGGCGCATGTTTCGCAGCAGCTTTTATCGAAGTACTCATCGGGTTTTCTTATGATAAGTACAAACGTTTTTTCCCGCCCCTGTGCGCAGGCATCGTTGTCATGCTGATCGGGTTAACGTTGATTCCAATCGGCATGGATTACGCCGCCGGAGGTCCCGCTGCATCTGATTACGGCTCATTTACAAACCTGGCTATTGCCGGCGTGGTATTTTTCATCACCCTTTTTCTAAATCAGTTCTCCAAAGGATTTTTAGGTTACGCTAGTATGATTATCGGCGCTGTTGTGGGTTATTTAATGGCGTTCACGCTCGGAAAAATTAATTTTACACAGACGGCGGAGCCAGCCTGGTTCAGCTTTCCGCTGCCATTGAAGTTTGGCCTGGAGTTTCATGTGGCGCCCATCGTCACAATAAGCTTCATTTATGTCGTCAGCGCTTTGGAAACCCTTGGCGACATTACCGGTACCACTGCGGCTGTCAACCGGAAACCGACGAGCCGCGAAATGAGAGGCGGTTTAGTCGCCGACGGCGTTATGAGCGGAGTGGCAGCGCTTTTTAGCGCCTTTCCAAACACATCCTATTCCCAAAACGTCGGTTTGGTCAACTTTACTGGGGTTGTGAGCCGGCATGTGGCCGCCATCGGGGGCGGTTTTTTGTTGCTGCTTGGAATGATTCCAAAAGTAGGGGGGCTGGTCGCGACTATCCCGCCTGCTGTGATCGGCGGCGGTGCGCTGATTATGTTCTCGATGATCTTCGCCAGCGGATTGACCATTATCCATCGCCATGTCGAGCTGAACAAACGGAATGTCATCATTATTGCCGCGTCATTAGCTTTGGGCTTGGGAGTGGAGCACCGCCCGGATGTGCTGCAATACATGCCGCAAACATTGAAGTCTTTATTAAGTCAAGGCTTGGTGGTCGGCGGGCTCGCCGGATTTTTATTGAATGTGATTTTTCCTGAAAAAACTGAGTAAAGAAGGGATAAAAAAAATGAAACGGGTAAGCTTAATTCTTTTTCTGCTCATTATGGGATGCGGTTCTCAGGAATCGGGCATAGTGGGTACAGAGGTCGATTATTCAGCTGACGGCGTAACTTTAAAGGGCTTTCTCGCCTATGACAAAAGCGTAACGGGAAAACGCCCGGGAGTGATTGTGGTTCATGAGTGGTGGGGACACAACGAATATGCTCGCAAACGCGCGCGGATGTTGGCCGAGCTTGGCTACACCGCGCTAGCGGTGGATATGTATGGAGACGGCAAGCAAGCCGCACACCCGCAGGATGCCGGGAAATTTGCCACGGAAGTGATGCAGAATCTGGAGATGGCGCAGGCTCGCTTCGAAGCAGCCCTGGCGGTGCTGCAGGGTCACGAGAGCACCAACAAAGATAAAATCGCGGCCATCGGCTACTGCTTCGGGGGCGGAGTCGTGCTGCACATGGCTCGTCTCGGCCTCGATCTGGATGGCGTGGTCAGTTTTCACGGCAGCTATGCCACGCAACATCCTGCAGAGCCGGGGAAAGTTAAAGCCGCTGTTCTGGTTTGCCATGGCGCCGACGATCAGTTTGTCACGGCAGAGCAGATCCAAGAATTTCAGGACGAAATGAACAATGCCGGCGCTGACTTCACGTTCCTGTCCTACGAGGGCGCGAAGCACAGCTACACAAATCCTGACGCCGATTCGTTTGCAGAAAAATTTGATCTGCCGTTGGCATATAACCGGGTGGCCGATGAAAAATCCTGGTCCGACATGCAGGAATTCTTCAACAAAATATTTGCTGAGTAGTGTCTGACGCGATCATTTAGCTCCAGCAAAATTACGCGAGTTGAATTCGATTCCGTAAGATTTAAGAAGACGCAAATCTGAAAAACGACAAAAATGGAATAACAAATGAAACGGACTCTTTGGCTGGTTTTAGGTACGCTCGTTATTATGCCGGCAACGGCTGTCACAAAAATCCCCAACAACATGACTACCGAGACCACTGTGCTGGTACCGGTGAATAACGAAATCAAACAATTCGTCAAAACCGTCGAGGAACGTTATCCCGAAAAGCTGGCACACTATGAGCTGAATAAAACGATTTTAAAAGCCGCTCTCATGTTTGACGCCCTCAGCGCTTACGGAATTCGCCACCAACCCGCAAGAACCAAAACCGATTTCTTTTTACAAATGGCACAGGAGGACAGTGTTTACCTAATTCCACCGATGACGCTGTTTACAAACTTGCGAGGCAGCGCAGAGGAACTGGCCATCTTGTATGCGTCGGTTTTGGAGGCCGCCGGAATTGCTACAGGACTGGTCAACTCCAAAAAACACCCGTTGGTGATTTTTGACACAGGGATTCACAAGATATATTCCGATGTTGTTTCCCGGAATATTCCAGCCTTTACGATTCTCAATGATCATATCTGGTTTACCGTTGAAGTGACCAAGCTGGGAAAGCCGTTTTTTGAGGCCTGGAAAAGCACTGTCGGGAAAATCTCTTCACGTCCACACATCATCATTCCCGTGTTAGAAGTTTTTCAACCCCGAAACAGCGACATTGTGGACACATTCGCATCGGGTATCACGGGAGCGGGCATCGCGGCTTTGATCGAGCAAGACAAAGTTTTTTTTGAAAACAAAGACACCGATGCGAAGTTAAAAGATGTCACCGCGCTGATGCAGGAAAACAACAAAAAAACGGTGATGTATTTTAACGAGGGTTTGCGGTACCTCAACTCCGGGATAGATGAAAAAGCGGTTGTCGCGTTTAAAAAAGCGGCGGATGTCGGAGCAGACCTCGGCCAGGTACTTTTTCTCATGGCCAAAGCTTTTGGACAGAAAAAAGACTATTCTCGGATGAAGAAAACCGGCCGAAAACTCATTCGGTTCAACAAACGCGATCCACGCGGCTACAAAATATTGGGACTGGCTTATTATTATTCCGGGGATATTTTTGTGGGAGAGAAATTCATGACACGCGCCAATTTTTTGGATGACAACCTGCTGACGGTGAGTAAATAATACTTGAGCCAAACCGCTTGCGAAAAAATAAGAAAAGACTGATTTCGTTCAAACATAAAATAAACGCCCTCCCTTCTCATCTAAACTAGTGATTGACCGAAAACTCGAAAAATGTGCGATTTAAAAACCTCTTCGCGAAGGCGTCCCCGCCGGGCTAACTCTCCGACAACTTTTTTCTTGATTTAATGCATGATTCATTTTAATTTAATTTTCAAAATCCACTTGTGAAAGAAATGTTTTAAGGCTATCTTACTTAGTCTTGGAAAAGATTTTGAAAGCAATATTCGTTGATAGAAATGATAATAATTTGCCTCCCAAGATTCATAACCTCGTGCGATTGGCAGAATTATAAACGATGTACCAAGGAATTTACGAACGAATATTTTGGCAAGATTAAGGAGCTTTACAAATGGTTCAACTCCCTGCTAAAATAAAGAAAACCATAGACGAATATCTTCAGTCATTAGACCGGAATAATATTCCAATCAAAGAAACAATCCTTTTTGGCAGTTCTGCAACTGGGAACTTTGGGGAATGGAGTGATATTGATATTCTATCATTGATGAAAAAGTTGTAGCACGCTTATGAGAACAGAAGAAATAGAAAAATCTCAGCACACACCGGTTGTCATCATTGTCGATGACGACGAATTGGTGACCACAACTTTACTGTCCTATCTCGAGCTTGAGACAGACTACCGGATTTACGCATACCAATCCCCCTTTAAAGCGCTCGAAGCAATGCGGAAGATTCAACCTGATGTGATTATTTCAGATTTTCTCATGCCGGATATGGACGGTTTGCAGTTACTCGCCGAAGTCAAAAAAATGTACCCGGATGTCACAAAAATTTTACTGACCGGTTATGCCGACAAAGAAAACGCCATTAAGGCGATCAACGAGGTTGGCCTTTTTCAATACGTGGAAAAACCGTGGGATAACGATAATCTTCGCCTGCTGATCCGCAACGGTATCTCGAACAAAACTCTGCGCTCGGTTTTGGATCAAAAGGTTCGCGAGTTGGATAAAGTCCTGCTTGAGAAGGATGCACTCGTGCAGAGAAACGAAATGTTTAAGCACGAGATGCTGCTCGCTCAAAACGTACAGCAAAGTATGCTGCCTCAAAATTTTCCGGAGTCAAACGGGTTCTCCTTTTTTGCAAAGTATGAGCCGGCTTTGGAGGTCGGCGGAGATTTCTATGATGTCGTTCAGCTTGCTGATGATAAGTTGAGCATCTTGCTCGCGGACGTCACCGGCCACGGTATTCAGGCGGCGCTCATGACTGTGCTGTTGAAATCGGCTTTTTCTGTGTTCAAAGACAGTCGAATCAGTCCCAGGGAAATGCTGATCTATATGAACACGATGTTGTGTAAAATTCTCCCTTTAACTCAATTCGTTGCCGCCCTGGTCGCTGTGCTCGATCCACGAAACGCCACCTGTACGTTAGCTAACGCCGGTGTGCCTTATCCTTATCACCTCAAGAGATCGCGCAATACCGTGGAGCGGATTCCTGTTAACGGTTTACTGTTGGGAATCGCAGACGAAGGTATTTTCAAACCCGGCGATGAGTACACCACCAAGCTGGCTCCAGGGGACAGTCTCATTTTTCTCACCGATGGCCTCACCGAGGCGGAAAACGACGCTGATGAACATTTCGAAAGCCGTTTGTTGACGACGTTGGATGACGTCTTGCACAAATCGAGCGAGGAGATTTTACAAGAACTGATTCAGGCTGCCAGAAAGTTCAGCACATCCGACCATAAATGGGATGACATCGCGATTTTGGGCGTCGAGCTCAAGTCCTAACCCTCTTTCTCTCTTCACTTTTTTAGTTAGTGTCTGACCAAAAACTCAGAAATAAGCTCTAAGCCCCGTCCTCGGGGCGTCGTTATCTATTGTTTTTACAAAACGTCAAACGCACCCGGGGACGGGTGCTTGAGCATTTTAAAGAGTTTTCGTTCAGA